>NZ_LYXG01000015.1:0-68033 GCF_001663515.1 Halomonas sp. G11 | reverse complement strand
TGCGCTTAGCTTACGGAAAATTCTACTTTTGAACACTCTGGTTTTTCGGGGGGATTACCAACGGGCCCATAACCAGGTGGTCAATCGGACACCATATCCCCTGCGGGTTATGGTTCCCTACGCTTCGTTTCGGTGCCGGTTATTGCTAGCGTTAGAGCATGAGATATATGGAAATATTTTTGTTGAGACATGCTGAAACAGAATCAAACCGGGCTGGCTCATTTAGTTCGGGTTGTGAGGATACTTTGACGCAGTTCGGGCATTGGCAGGCCCAAGCGATCGTTGGTGGTCTGATGGAATTGGGAATAAAAGCTATCCTTTGCTCTCCTTACTCTAGAGCCCTGAATACGATTGAGCCGTTCGCACAAGCCGCGTCGCTACCTGTCGTGGTCCATCCCTGTTTAGCTGAAGGCCAGTTGATACTTGATAACTCAGTTTCTCACGAAGAGCCCGTTTACGCGCCTCACGCGTCCGGTTATCTTTACCCAGCAAAAAACGAACAAGCCGGTGCGTTTCTCAGGCGGGTCATGCAGGCACAAGAGGTAATTTTCTCTCAATCTGCATCTAAAATTCTGGTCGTGACTCACGGGCACATGATACGAGAGCTGTTGAACAGATTTCTGGCGTTGCCAACAAAAACACGATTCCCTCATGACAACTGTGGACTAAGCCATGTTTCTGTGGGGGAGGTAAACACAATAAGCTTCCTTAATCGTGCCATGTGCTCTAACAAAGCCGTGCACCGGAGGCCATAAGCGTCGCTGATGAGCCAAGCTGGGCAATAAGCAAAGCGTCCTCCGTGACTTTGTATACCAGTCGGTGCTCTTCGTGGATTCGTCGAGACCCATAACCGGCAATGCTTGCCATATTGATGAACCGTTTTCGGCTCTGAGTCGATGACCGAAGCGCCTCTACTTTCCCGGTAGAGGCTCTTTTTTTGCAACAAAAACTTACCTGTCGTAACTGGATTATCCTTGTTGTCGAACAGTGTTCTGTCTATGCTTGATACGTGTGAATCAAACGACTGTCACATTGAGTGAATCAAGGCAGGATCGCCTTTCAATACATGACGATTCATAGAATCTTTCATAGCAAGTCGTCACAAGGAGAAGACACGTGAAACTCAGAACCCTACTTACCGCCTCGTTTGCCTCTACCGCTATGCTCGCCGCGGCACCGTCAGCATTCGCCGCCCCCAATGCTGATGGACTCTATCTGGGCATCGGTACCGGTTTCAGCTCACTGGAGAATGACGACGACGATGTCGATAATTTCATCTCCGATGGCGCCGAAGACTTTGATCTGGACGATGACGAAGACAACGTCTTCAAAGGTTTCGTCGGCTACGAAATCAATCCTTACTTCGCCACCGAAATCTTCTATGCCGATCTGGGTCGTACGCGCCTGGAGGGTAATAGTGACGCCAATACCGATTTGGAATCCGACGCCTACGGGGCGAGCCTGGTCGGTCAATTGCCCGTCACCTCCTGGTTTACCGCCTTTGCCAAGGCCGGTGTAGCCAAGTGGGAAACCGACGTCGACGGTAACCTGGGCGGTGCTAGCGTTGATCTTGAAGATCAGGACGGCACCGATCCGGTCTATGGTGTCGGCGCGCAGTTCAACTTCGACCCCTTCCTGGTACGTGCTGAATACGAGCGCTACGACTTCGACAGCGACTACAAGATCGATACCTTTACCGCGTCAGCTGGTTTCCGCTTCTAACCGTCAATCTGTTTTGCTATGTACGATATCAGCGCCGGGGCTAGCCCCGGCGCTGTCGTTTTATCTCACGCAACTCTCCCATACTTCCAGGCGGTACGCTGCCAGCGCGTTAAAGCGCTGAGCTAGCTCAGGTTCATAACCATTATCGGCCGCGTTACGATGCAACTTTTACTGATCGTGCTGTTATGAATGCCAACGTATCTGGCAAATTGTCGTTGGCACATACAGTAAACGAGGGAGCGCCTATGAACCTTCTATTCATCTGCAGTGAAAACAGGCTACGTAGTCCAACGGCGGAAAGTGTCTTTGCCGCTTATCCCGGCATCAAGGCAATCGGCGCTGGCACAGGAGTAAATGCGCAAACGCCCGTTTCCCGGGACTTGATTGAGTGGGCCAATATCGTTCTGGTGATGGAAAAGCACCACCAGGATGAGGTCGCAAGGACATACAGGGACGTGTTGAAGGATAAACCGCTGGTCTGCCTGGATATTCCCGATCACTATGAGTTCATGGAGCCGGAGCTCATCACCTTGCTCAAGGAAAGGGTGACAGAGTATGTGCGATTATCTTCTGGCAAAATATAGCCGGAGATTCGTCTAAGCGCGGCGACAATTACCCTGATACCGAAGATACATGAATAAAATTTATAGAAAGTACACCCACCAAGACGCCCAAGCGCTGGTCCTGCTAATGGCTCAGCTTGGCTATGACCACTCTGAAGAATCACTTTCAGCCAATATAAGCGCCGTGCGAGAGCAGAGTGGGGAAGTGTTTGTCGCGGAGGTGGCTGGAAACGTACGTGGCTGCGTGTCGGCTATTATCGATGTGCGTTTGGCCGAGGGCGTCAAGGGCGAGATCGTAAGCCTGGTAGTCAGCGAAGAGGCAAGAGGCCAGGGCCTTGGCAAGGGCCTGGTTCTCGAAGCGGAAAAATGGCTATCTGGAAAGGTCAGTGTGATACGAGTGCGCGCTAATGCGCGTAGGGAACAGTCCCACCTCTTCTACGAGTCTCTGGGCTACAGCAAGGATAAGACCCAGGCTGTTCTTATGAAGAAGAGCCCCCAGCTATGATCGCTGCTTCAGAACGGCTGGGGTTGCGCTACCGCAGGCCCGAGGATACCGCGTCGATCTTTAAAACCTACACTGGCGACCTGGGCTCAGCGAAGTACCTGGCTCGGCAGCCACACATTGACGTTGAGCAAACTGAGCGAATGCTCAAAAAGCTCTCGACCCCTGAGAGCCTGGCATCCAATGGCATGTGCATCTGGGTGATAGAGGCAATTAGAGACGGTACTACTGCAGGGCTGATAACCGTTGCCAGGGATGATGCGTCAATGGCTGTTCACTTCGGCATCGGCATCCCATACAGAGGCCGCGGGTTCGCAGCAGAGGCTTTGGCGCTCACCGCACAACATTTGCTCGCAACGGGTCAGACAGCAGACGTTCGTTCCTTCACAGATGTAGAAAACGCCGTCGCCCAAGCGGCTCTGGTAAAAGCGGGTTTCGTGCTCACGGGAAGAACCGAAGATTTTTACCGGGCCCCGCAGTTGGGTGGGGAATGTAGAGATGTATTCCGCTTTCAGTTTAGAGCTTAGTAAAAAGAATCCCTTAAGTCTTATTTGGCACGACTTCGTCGCTCAAAAATGGCTGGGTGTTGGCGATATGCCATTCGGTGTTTGCCATCATCGAGCCATCGTATGTCGCGTCGCTGTTGCGGAAGAGGTCGGCTTTCATGGTTTTGAGGCCGTTGACTTCCATTGTGGTTCGGTGCGCCTTTAACGAGTGCTATCGGAGCACTGGGAAACACTGCATAATCATTATTAACACTCACAAGGCTCGTGGGTGCTCCAGTGCAACGGAAGGCAATATGGAAAATATCTCTAACAAAAAGAGGTCTATTATGAAAAAGATAATTGCTGTCCTGTTCGCTTCAATGATGATTGTTGGCGTTGCTCATGGCCACTCTGGCGGAACTGACAAAAACGGTTGTCACGCCGGTTCTAAGCCTTATCACTGCCATTAACCAGTTTAGCTGCACTGTGGACAAGGTTTCTCCTCGGTGTAGTGTTACCCCCTTTGGTCACGCGGACGACGCTGAAAGACTATCGCTTGGACGCTATGCTCTTCCAAACTACTCCCACCAGCGTGATCGCCAATACGGCAAATAGCACAGCGGCGCCCGTCGAATCCAGCACCTGCAGCGTCAGTCCTGAAATGACCAGCCAGAGCGCGGGGATGATGGCGGCGATCCAGAGAGCGACACCCCGCAGCATGATCAGCGTCAGCCCCAGCGTGGTCACTGCCGTGGGGTCGGCGTGTAAGCCGAACACTTCCGCCTGGTACCAGGAACCGCCGCTGAGCGGCGCCATCAACGGCATGACGATCAGGCCGAAGAGGGCGATGGCTATGCCCATAACGACGGGCGGGCTGGTGCGGCGTGAGGCTTTGTCCATACCCCATCCCGTTAGTGCCATCACTACCAGCAGCACGGCCTGGGCGATAAAGGCGTTGCCCACATAGCCCCCCGCCCAGTTGAGCGCTGCGTAGCGCTGAAAGAAAAACGCCACGGCGACGAAGGCCCAGAACGGGGCGGGGAGCAGGCAGGCGAGTCGCGGGTGGTGTTTCAGCGCCAGTACCAGGGTGGCGGCGCCGAGCCCGAGGGTCAGCAGGTGCAGCGGCCAGAAGGTTTCGCCCATGCGTTCCAGTAGGCGGAAGTACACCTCCGCCGTGAAGGGAATAAAGTCCTGTAGCCGGTAGCTTGTCCAGGCGTTCATAGCGACTCGATATAGGCGGCCATCCGCTGCCGGGCGTTGGTCGAAGGCATGGGGGAGTGTCCGGCGAGCATATTCTCGCGCATGTGCTCGACCTGGGTGGTGGCGGGGATCGCGCAGGTGATCGCCGGGTGGCTGACGATAAACTTCAGCAGAAAGTCCGCCCAGGTGGTGCAGCCACATTCCTCGTTGGCCCAATCGGGCAATGGCGCGTCACGCCGCTTGAGGTTCTTGATCAGGCTGCCGCCATCATAAGGCCGATTGGCGATTACGCCGATGCCGCGTTCTTCCGCCAGGGGCAGTAGCCGGTTTTCGGCCTCGCGGTGGGTGATGTTGTAGGTGAGCTGCACGAAGTCGATGTCCTCTGAGGTCATGATCTGCTCGATCTCGCGGTGGCGCCGCCCGTGGGAGGTGGTGATGCCGACATGGCGGATGGCGCCTTCGGCTTTCATTTCCTGCAGCGCGGCCAGGTGCTCGCGCCAGTCGGTCAGGTTGTGTACCTGCACCAGGTCGAAGTGATCCACCGTCCAGCGGTCTTTCAGCTCGGCCACTTGCTCGCGGGCTGAGCCACCGGCGGGGCTCCAGACCTTCTCGGCGGAAAACAGGCTGTCGGGCGTTCCCAACTGCTGCAGGGCATGGCCCATCACATCCGGCGCCGAGCCATACATGGGCGAGGAATCGATCAGGCCGCCGCCATGCTCGAAGAATGCCTTGACCACCTCGGTACGCGCATCGAGCAACTTTGGGTCGTTGCCAACGTTGAAGGTGCGCCAGGTGCCCATGCCGATAACTGGCAGCGTTTTATCAGTACCTGCAAAAGCCTTCTGACGCATCCCACCCGTGTTGGCAAGCAGCGGCACGCTTGGCAACATCGTGGCGGCCAGCGTGACGCCGATGAGCGTAAGGCTTTGTCTGCGCGTGATGCGATGCTTAGTGTGATGTGTGATGCGATAGCTCATAGCGGTCGCTCCTTCCATTTTTTAGGGATCGGCAACGTGGCCGCCAATACCAGCACAAAGCAGGTCAGCACAAACACCTTGTTCACAAACCAGTTGGTACGCCAGATCGACCACTCGGGGTCATTGAGAAAGCGCACGAACAGGGTGCCGATGATGAGGATTTCAAGGACGGACATGCCCACCGCCAATGCACGCGTATAGCGAGGCTGTTTGAGCAGCGCCCACCCAAGCCAGACGTGCGCCAGGGGCCATAGATCCCAATAGATATACCGCGCCCAAGGCTCCCCGTATGCCAGCGCATAGCCAACGGGGAACAGGTATTTGATAAACAGCGTCCACGCCGCGAGGATGAACAGCAGGTGGGCGAGAAAGCGTGTCCAGGCATTGGGTGGGGCAGGCAGTGACATGGCATCGCTCCAGTGCTGGGCCGTTGACGGCCTGGCCTTACACCATCTGCAAGGACTGTTTGCGCGTTGGCGGAGGAAAGGCCGCGTCGATCTGTGCCAGGTCATCGTCGTCGAGTCTGACGGTATCTGCCTTGGCGTTCTGTTTGAGGTGATCCAGGTTAACGGCTTTGGGAATAGCGATCACCTCGGGATGGCGCAGTGACCAGGCGAGGGCGATTTGCGCAGTCGTGGCGCTGTGCTTGTCGGCGATGCGTTGCAGGGTGGCGTCATGCAGTAGCGCGCCGCCTTGGCCGATGGGGCAGTAGGCCATGAGCGGCATGTTTTGCTGTGCTTGCCAGGGCAGCAGGTCGTACTCAATGCCCCGTGCTTCGGGGTTATAGAGCACCTGGTTGGTGGCGCAAGCGGGTACGTCGAGTTCTGCCAAGTCGTCAGTGTCGAAGTTGGACACGCCCCAGCGCTGGATCTTGCCCTGCTCGCGCAGCCGCTCAAACGCTGCCACTGTTTCGCTCAGTGGGTACTGGCCGCGCCAGTGCAGCAGGTAGAGATCGATAGTCTCGGTGCCCAAGCGGCGCAGGCTGCGCTCGCAGGCGGCTTGAACACCCTGGGTGCTGGCGTTATGCGGGTAGACCTTGCTGACCAGATACACCTCGTCGCGCCGGTCACGGATGGCTTGGCCAACCACCTCTTCAGCGCCGCCCTCGGCATACATCTCGGCGGTATCGATCAGCGTCATGCCCAGATCGATACCTTCCCTCAGCGCCCTGACTTCCGCCTGCCGCTGCCCGGCATCTTCGCCCATATGCCAAGTGCCCTGGCCGATACGGGGAACGCTTTCGCCGCCTAGTTCGATCGTTTGCATATCTCTTCCCGGTTGTGAAGCTGTTCCGACGCATGTTCATAAAGCTGAATCGACCACCATCAAGGCGATATAAATGAGCCGCTGATGCCGACCGAGCCCAGTAGGCAAGTCAGTCAAAGCAATTGTCAGTCAAAAATAGTCGCTCATGCCATCAGTGGTGCTACAAGGAGGCCTCCGGCCAGCCATAGCATCGCAATAACGACAAGGCTACGCAGAACCCAGGTGCCTGCCCCTGCGCCGCCATGGTCATGATGATGCTCATGGCCATGGCCCGAATCAGCGTGTTTGGCCCGGTACCAGAAAAACACCAGCACCGCGGATATGGCCAGGAATATCAGGTTGAGTATGAAACCGTAATTCACCTTGAAATGGTCACGTTCCGTTGCTGTTTGTACGCTAGTGGCATCCGGCAGCAGGCCGAACGCCGCGAAGCCGTAATGCATGATCAGGGAAACAAACACCAGCCCACAAAGCAGCAACGCTAGAATATACAGCGACATCTTCCAGCCATAATATTGCGCATTAATTCTCAGAACCGGCAGTACCACCAAATCCGAAAAAATAAAGGCCATGACGCCCGCGAAGCTGACGCCGTTACCGAAAAGCACCGCCGCCAAGGGAATATTCCCCATGGAACCGATAAAGGTGAAAAAGGCAGCAAAAGGGCCGATTAACGTTTGAGCGAGCAGGGATAAAAAGCCCAGATCACCTTCTGTCTGGCCAGCGCCAGGAAAAAGCCCATGGAAGAAGCTTTCAGGCACGAAGGCGGCAATCACGCCCGCCACGGTAAAGCCGATTAACACATCCTTCCATACCATCTGCCATTCCATGACATAGGTCATGCCGATCTGCTGCCAGCCCTTACGGCTGGTCAGTTTTGACTGCCAGCTCGCCTGCTGGTCGCCATGCTGATGTTCTTCATCGCCATCATCAAGCCGCTCCCTGGCTTGTTTAATCAGCTTTTTGGGGTTGGTGATGCGAATGAAAAGCCAGGCAAAAAGGATCAGCAGGATGCCGCCGATATACTCAGCCACGACGAACTGCCACGCCAGGAAGATCGAAATGACGATACCCAGCTCAATCACTAGGTTGGTGGAGGCGAGCAGAAACGCAATGGAGGGCGCTAATCCAGCCCCCTTCTGGAACAGGCTACGCGTGGTGGCCAAGGCTGCAAAGCTGCAAGAACTGGAGATAAAACCGAAGAAGGTGCCCAGCGCCATGCTGCGCGGGCCGGTTTTACCCATGGCTTTTTGCATACGTTCCTTCGTTACCAGCACTTGTATCAGGCTGCTGATGATATAACCCAGTACGAATGCCCAAAGGGCCATCCAGAAATAACCGGTACTGGTAAGCGCAGCCTGATGCCAGAGGCTGATAAAATCCATATTGGCTCCGGTTGATTAAACAAAGATCTAGTAAAAGCTAGCAAGGTTTAGCCGAATCAACAAAGATGGCAATCTCTCATCATGGTTGCTGCAGAGGCGGGATCACCCCCAGGAGAAGTAAGGCAAAAGCAGCATCCCGACCAACGGCGAGGCCGAGAGTGGTTCAGTCGGGTTCGGTAACTAGCGAGGCTAGCGTCGGCGATAACAATGCGTCATGACATGACCCTACCTGATTGGGTGAGGGATTGTGCTTGGTCATTGAGACCGCCGAGCAAAGCATTAAGTGATTGCTCCCCATCCAAGTGGGCGAGAAGCAAAAAGCGGATAGTCTTAAGCCTTCACAATGCCTTGGCACTGTAGATGCGCCGTTGAATCAGAGCGCATTGCAAAGCACCTCACTTTTCAAAGATAAGCGCGTCCGGGTTGGCGCCCAGCTCTTTCAAGGCTGCCATGATGCTCTCGTTGAACGGATCCGGGCCGCAGACGTAGAAGGCCTGGCTCATGTCCTTGATATGTGATGTCAGGAAGGCCTTGTCGATGACGCCATCGGTAAAGATATGGTCGCCGGACGGCTTTTCGTCGGTGATGACGTTGATGAACTGGTCTCCCAGCATCGTCGCGAATTCTTCCTTGAGGATGATGTCGCGTTCTGACTTGTTGGAGAAGATCAACTGGTTGTTGCCGAGCTCGCCCTTGCGATGCAGGTCGCGCAGAATGGCGATAAACGGCGTTACCCCCGCACCGCCTGCCAGGAACACACCTTCGTCCTTGTATTCGATGGTGCCCCAGGGCTCGCCAACGATCAGCGAGTCCCCCTCCTTGAGCTGGCCGATCTGCTGGGTGACGCCCTCGTGGTCCGGATAGATCTTGATGACGAATTCCAGCCACGGATCCGACACCAGCGAAGAGAACGTGAACGGCCGTTTCTCGTCTGTCCACCCTTCACGATTGACGGCGACCTCGGTTGCCTGGCCAGGCGTAAAGGTGTATCCCTCAGGCTTGGCAAGCCGTATCTGTTTGACATCATGAGTGAGATTGCGGATTTCCTGGATTTCGAGTGTATGGTCCATACTTCGCCTTATGCCTCTCATCGTTAGGTTGCAATACGTCATGTTGGCCGTGGGAGCGTCGGGTTGCAAAGCCGGGCATTAAACGCAAGGAGACACCATGGATAACGCAGTGTATTGGTACGCGGTGGCGTCAGTGCTGCTTTTTTTGAAGATGTTCGCGATTGCCGTGTATCAAGGGTTTCATCGCATCACCAAGATGACGTTCAAGACCCCCGAAGATGCCGCCTTTGTAGGTAGAGACGCTGCGAAAGAGGAATTGCCCCAGGTGCAAAGGGCCGCTCGTGCCTGGTCAAACGACGTTGAAAATATCCCCATCTTTCTGGCGCTCGGGGTTGCTTACGTGTGGGTGGGCGCCGCGCCAGGTTTGGCGGCCTGGCTTTTTTTGACGTTTACCGGCGCCCGTTACGTGCACACCTTTTGCCTGCTGGCGGGGCTCCAGCCCTGGCGAACGGTGGCGTATTTCGTCGGCGTGGGGTGCATGTTTGTGATGTGTGGCCTGATTATGTCGGCACTTCATTAAAACGACCCAGGATTGAGCACGCACGCTTTTCCAGCGCCCTGTTGTAACCGATAAGGGTTAGGCAATATGCCTCAGGCAGGCTCGGGCGCTGCTCTGGCCCCTCGCAAGTAGCTGACGTCAGCCCGTGGCGGCGCGCCGAACATGCGGCTATATTCGCGGCTGAACTGGGAGGGGCTTTCATAGCCAACCCGGTAGCTGGCGGTGGCTGCTTCCAGCCCTTCGGCCAGCATGAGTCGTCGGGCTTCGTGCAGGCGCAGCTTCTTCTGGTACTGTAGGGGCGACATGCGTGTGACCTGGCGGAAGCTGTGATAAAGCGTCGATTCGCTCATGTTGGCGGCCGCTGCCAGCTCACGAATCTTGAGCGGCTGTGTATAGCGTTCCTTAAGGGCATAGATGACCCGTGCAATTCGGTTTGCCTGGGAATCAGAGGCGGCAAATCGGCGCATGTGCGGCCCCATGGCCCCCATGAGTGCCCGGTAGATCAGCTCCCGGCGGGCCAGCGGTGAAAGCACCTTGATGTCTTCCGGGGAGTCGAGCAGGCTCAGCAATCGATAGAGCGCGCCCTGCATACGTGCATCCATGGGGGCCGATTTTAATCCGCAGTCCATCTCGGGGCAGATCGTATCATTCCCCGCGAGCGGCGCAGTGTCGCCCAGTTCCAGTATCAGTCCTGCGACCTCCTGAGGATTCACCGAGACCTTCACCGCCAGAAAGGGGGTTTCCGGGGTCGCATAGTCAATCCTGCCGACCACTGGCAGGTGAACGGCGCTGCCCATGTAGCTGGGCCCGGTGTAGACAATCTCTTTGTCACCCAACAGCACCGTCTTGCTGCCCTGAATGACAAAGCACAGGCACGGGTCGTAGACGGCACAGTGGAAGGTGGTGGGTGAGTCAGCGCGTACCAGCTGCACCTCGGCAATCGCCGTATCCTGAAGCTCTTCCAGGGGCGTCCAGCGCCGGGCGATTCTGCTCAGCTGATGCAGCGTGTCCGTAGAATGGCTAGCTTGCATGGGCAAGGTATCGGTCAATGGCTCTCCTCCCTAACAGCTTGCAGTATATGCCTTCGTTTCATGGGACGAGGGCTTTTTCATTTGCTTTTGCAGGATCAGGCAAGCACTGCGCAGAAAACGACAACCCATGCTGTGTGTCACACAACGGTCATTATCCTCAAAACCCTAGTAGCAGGCTTATCAAAATACCCCGCCAGATGAAGCCTTGCACGTCTCGCGACAGAATCAGGCAATCTTCTCGCAGGAACCCGATACCCTCTTTGTCCCCGCTCACCCTATGGTAGGCATCCTCTGGTAGGTGTTTCGCATTCAGCTCGATCCTGCCAATCCGCCAGCTCTGCTTATGACAACAACATCACTGTCGATTCTGGCGCTATTTAAGCGACTGGAAAGCTGACCGCTAACGCGGTACGAAATAGATCACCAACGCGGCTATCGGTTTCCGATAGCCATTGGAGCAAGTCATCATGGGAAGTTTGAATCAAAGAACTCGCTCAACGAGTGGCCGGGGGATCCTCCCGTTTTTGCTGTTAATGGTTTTGCTGACCGGATGTGAAGCCAAGAGCGAGGAGGCAGCGGCAGCGCCACCACCGCCGCCAGAAGTCGAGGTGGTGGATATCGTTGCTCAGCCGGTCGTGTTGAGCGAGTCTTTCACCGGGCGGGTAGAAGCGGCGGAAACGGTTGAGCTAAGGCCCAGGGTCAGCGGCTATATCGAGGAAGTGGCGTTCGAGGAGGGGGAACTGGTGGAGCAGGGCGACTTGCTGTTCCAGATCGACCCTCGCCCCTATCAGGCGCGAGTCGGCGCCGCCCAGGCTGAGCTTGCCCAGGCCAGGAGCCAGAGCGCCCAGGCCGCCAGTGAGGCCGAGCGGGCCCGTGTGCTGCTGGGGCGCCAGGCTATTTCCCAGGAAGTACATGATCAGCGCCAGTCGGCCCTGAACAATGCCCGCGCCATGGTGGATGCTGCCGAAGCCGCGCTGGATACCGCCGAACTTGATTTGGCGTATACCCGTATCACCGCACCCGTCAGCGGCCGTGCTGGTCGGGCCATGGTGACCCGCGGCAATCTGGCTAACGCCGACCAAAGCCTGCTGACCACTGTCGTCAGCATTGACCCAGTCCATGTCTACTTCGAAGCGGACGAACAGGCCGCCTTCGCCAGCCAGGCACTGATGGTCGATGGCGAAAGCAGTCTGACGATTGAGTTGGGTGGCGACCCACAGCGTCAATACACGGGCACGCTGGACTTTATCGACAATCGCTTGAATCCCAGTACAGGCACCCTGCAGTTCCGGGCGCTGCTGGCCAACCCTGACGGCCGTATCCGGCCGGGAGAATTTGCCCGGGTTGAGGTGCCGATAGCCCGTTTGGAGCAGGCGCTGCTGGTGGAGCGCAAGGCGATCCTGACCGACCAGGACCGGCGCTACGTGTATGTCGTCGATGGTGATAACCGGGCAGAGCGGCGCCAGGTAGCCACCGGTCGGCAGATGGGCGAACAGATGGTGATCACCGAGGGGCTCAGCCCCGGTGACCGGGTGATCGTCAACGGGGTGCAAAAGGTGTTCTTCCCCGGCATGCAGGTAAGCCCGCAAAGCGTCGCTGCCGATGCCCCTGTTTCCGATGACCAGCCCGCTCTTGCGGCCAGGGAGGAGTAGACCGCCATGAATTTCTCCCGTTTCTTCGTCGACCGACCGATCTTTGCGGCGGTGCTGTCGATTATTATCCTGGCGATCGGGCTGATCTCCATCCCCAACCTGCCGATCAGCGAGTACCCGGATGTGGTGCCGCCCTCGGTGGTGGTGCGCACCGTCTATCCGGGAGCCAACCCGAAGGAGATCGCCGAAACGGTGGCGACGCCGCTGGAGGAAGCCATCAATGGCGTTGAGGATTTGATGTACTTCAAGTCCGTCGCAGGCTCTGATGGCGTCCTGCAGATGACCGTCACCTTCCGCCCGGGTACCGATGCCGAAGAGGCTGCCGTTCGGGTGCAGAACCGCGTCAGCCAGGCCGAGGCGCGGTTGCCGGAAGCAGTGCGCCGCCAGGGCGTGACTACCCAGAAGCAGTCGCCTACGTTTCTGATGGTTGTTCACCTCACCTCGCCTGGGGGCGAATACGACACTCTTTATTTGCGCAACTACGTGCGGCTGCATGTCAGGGATCGCCTTGCCCGGCTCGAAGGGGTAGGCGATGCCCAGATATTTGGCGGGGGTGACTACGCCATGCGCGCCTGGCTGGATCCTGATCGCGTCGCCGCCCGTGGCTTGACCGCCAGCGATGTGGTGGCGGCCATGCGGGAGCAGAATGTCCAGGTCTCTGCCGGGCAGTTGGGCGCCGAGCCCATTGAAGAGAGTGATTTCCTGACCCTGATCAATGCCCGCGGGCGGCTGGAAACGGTGGAGGAGTTTGGCGATATCGTCCTCAAGCGCGGTGACAGCGGCGATATCTTGAGGCTCTCGGACGTGGCTCGGCTGGAGATGGGCGCCGGGGACTATACCCTTCGCTCGCAGTTGGACGGCAATGAGGCGGTGGCCATCGGTATTTTCCAGGCGCCGGGCGCCAATGCGCTGGCGATCCGCGAGCAGGTGGTGGCCACCATGGATGAACTGTCTGAACAGTTCCCAGAAGGCGTTGAGTATGAGGCCGTCTATGACACCACCATCTTCGTCAGCGATTCGATCAAGGCCGTGGTGAAAACCCTGCTGGAAGCCGTGCTGCTGGTGGTGCTGGTGGTCACCCTGTTTCTGCAAACCTGGCGCGCTTCGATCATTCCGTTGTTGGCAGTGCCGGTATCGGTGATCGGCACCTTCGGGGCGCTCTATCTGCTGGGCTACTCCATCAACACGCTGACCCTGTTCGGTCTGGTGCTGGCCATTGGCATCGTGGTGGACGACGCCATCGTGGTGGTGGAGAACGTCGAGCGGAACATCGGCGAAGGGCTCAATCCCAAAGCCGCCGCCCACCAGGCAATGAAGGAAGTCTCCGGCCCGATCGTCGCCATCGGCTTGGTGCTGTGCGCCGTTTTTATCCCCATGGCGTTCCTTTCCGGGGTGACCGGGCAGTTTTACCGTCAGTTTGCGGTGACGATTGCCATCTCTACGGTGATCTCCACGATTAATTCGCTGACCCTCTCGCCCGCTTTGGCGGCCATGCTGCTCAAGCCCCATGACGCGCCCAAGGATCGCCTTACCCGTGTCATTGACGGGTTGTTCGGCTGGATTTTCCGCCCCTTCAATCGCTTCTTTAATGCCAGCGCCAACAAGTACCAGGGCGGCGTGGCGCGCTCTTTAAAACGCCGGGGCGCGGTGTTCGTGGTCTACGCCCTGCTACTGGCGGGTACCGGGGTAATGTTCAAGATGGTGCCGCCCGGGTTTATCCCGGTGCAGGACAAGCTTTACCTGATTGCCGGCGTTATCCTGCCGGAAGGTGCCTCCCTGGAGCGAACCGACCAGATGCTCCAGGAGGTCGTGGATATCGCCATGGAGACCGAAGGCGTCGAGCACGCCATCGCCTTTCCTGGCCTGAACGCGCTGCAGTTCACCAATACCTCGAATACGGGGGTCGTATTTCTCACTCTTAGCCCCTTTGGTGAGCGCAGTCTCACGGCCGCGGAGATAAATGCCAGCATCAATCAGGGCATCGGCGGGCTGAAGGAAGGGTTTGCGTTTGCCTTTATGCCACCCCCGATTCTGGGACTCGGCAATGGTTCGGGCTATCAGATGTTTATCGAGGATCGCGGCAACCTTGGCTACGGGGCGTTGCAGCAGGCAGTCAATCAGTTCCAGGGTGCCATTGCTCAGACGCCGGGCATGACCTTCCCGATCAGCAGCTACCAGTCCAACGTCCCGCAACTGGATGCCGAGGTGGACCGGCTCAAGGCCAAGGCCCAGGGGGTACCGCTAACCGAGTTGTTTGATACCCTGCAGACCTACCTTGGTTCGACGTACGTCAATGATTTCAACCGCTTCGGCCGTACCTGGCAGGTGATCGCCCAGGCGGACGCGCCTTACCGGGCCAGCGTGGAAGATATCGCTCGCCTGCGCACCCGCAATGATCAGGGAGAAATGGTGCCAATCGGCACCATGGTCAACATCACCCAAACCTTCGGCCCGGATCCGGTGCTGCGCTACAACGGCTACCCGGCGGCGGATCTGGCCGGGGAGGCTGACCCAAGAGTGCTTTCCTCTGCTCAGGCCATGGATGCCATTAACGCGCTGGCGTTGGACGTGCTGCCGCCGGGTATGGCGTTCGAGTGGACTGACTTGAGCTACCAGCAGTCCACCCAGGGGAACGCGGCGCTGGTGGTCTTCCCGCTGTCGATCCTGCTGGTGTTCCTGGTGCTGGCGGCCCTCTATGAAAGCTGGACGTTGCCCTTGGCGGTGATCCTGATTGTGCCCATGTGCATGCTCTCGGCGCTGATTGGCGTCTGGTTTGGCGATGGTGACAACAATATTTTCGTGCAGGTGGGGCTGGTGGTGCTGATTGGCCTGGCGTGCAAGAACGCCATCCTGATCGTGGAGTTTGCCCGGGAGCTGGAGCTGCAGGGCAGAAGTATCGTGGACGCCGCCCTGGAGGCCTGCCGACTGCGGCTACGCCCCATCATCATGACCTCCATTACCTTCACCGCCGCCGTGCTGCCGCTGGTGATTGCCACCGGCGCGGGTGCCGAGGTGCGGTCAGCGCTGGGCACGGCGGTGTTTGCGGGCATGATCGGGGTGACCCTGTTCGGGCTATTCCTCACCCCGGTGTTCTATGTGGCGCTGCGCAAGCTTTCGGGTTCTCGGCCGCTGGTCAGCCATCACAGCGCCACCTTGGAGGGCACGCCTCAGCCTGCCAGCCATCCCCAAAGCTGATGATAGAGCGGAATACCCATCAGCACATTGAAGGGGAAGGTGAGTCCTAACGACGCCAGCATGGCAAGGCCTATGTTGGCGTCTGGAATCGCGGCGCGAATGGCGACGGGGGCGGCAATGTAGGAGGCGCTGGCGGTAAGACTCGCCAGAATCACCGCGGAGCCAGCAGGCAGCCCAAGCCAGTACGCCATCATCAACCCCAGGCAGGAGAGCGCAACGGGCGCTGCCAGGGCAAAGATGATCAGGCGGCTGTGCCCCCAGCGCAGGCTGCGCAGCGTCTCTGCTGCCACCAGGCCCATTTCCAGCAGGAACAGCGCCAGAATGCCCTGGAAAGCATTGGTGTAAAGGCTGGTCACCGATTCGCCGGCATTCGGCCCGTATAGCCAGCCGATCAAAACGCCGCCGACCAGCAGGATGACGCCGCGATTGGTCAGCGTCTCGTGCCACAGGCTCGACATACTAGTGGCGGAACCTGCTTGGCTAAAGCGACGATAGAGCAAAATCCCGAGCATAATCGCCGGCAGTTCAAGCAGCACCAGATACAGCGTTACCTGCCCGCCGGTCATCAGGCTGTGCGCTTCGGTATACGCCAGGGCAACAGCGAAGGTACCGGCGCTAACCGAACCGTAGTGGGCAGCAAGGCTGGCGCTGTCTGCCAAAGAGAGCCGCACCAGGTAGCGAACAACGGGGAAGATGATCAGCGGGATTAAAATGCCCAGCAGGGTAACCCCGGCAAGCTCGATTAATAGAGCCGTATTCAGGCTCCCGTGCAGCGCCATGCCGCCCTTGAGGCCTATGGTCAGCATCAACAGCAGACTTAGGATGTCATAAGCGGCTTTGGGAATGCTGAGATCGGAGCGCACCACACCGGCGACAACACCTAGTACAAAAAACATGACCACAATATCCGGCACGGCAACTCTCCTTGAAGGACTGGGCTTGAAGGGCTGGGGGTGAATGAACAGGGCAACTACTTTAGCGATTCCAATGGATTGATGAAAACAAATAAGCTTTATATAGTCATAGAGGATTATCTATGGTGTAAGCAATGAAAGTTCGACAACTGACCTTCCGCCTGCTGCAGGTCTACGCCGACGTGGTACGCACAGGCTCGATTACCGCCACCGCCAACCGGCTGCATCTGACCCAGCCGACGGTGTCTCAGCAGTTGAAGCGGCTGCGGGAGATTGTTGGCGAACCCATCGTGCGTCAGGAAGAGGGGCGCGTAGTTCCCACCGAGGTCGGCCAGGCGCTCTATCAGCTAAGTCAGGACTTGCTCAGCCGCACCGATGTGTTCAGCCAGTATCTGGACGAATACAACCGCGGCGGCCGCGGACATTTCAGTATTGGTTTAGTGAATACCGCCCAATACGTATTGCCGCGGCTGTTGGGGCCCTTCAGTCAGGCTAACCCCCAGGTAGACGTCACGGTCGAGATCGGTAACCGCCAGCAGATGCTCAATCGCTTTGAGCGCCACGAAGATGACCTCTACGTATTTAGCCACCCGCCTTCGGACGACGCCGTGATGGCCGCGCCTTTTCTGAGCAATCCGCTGGTGGTGGTAGGGCCCGAAAACAATCGCTGGGCGAATATTACAGATCTCACCATGGAGGCCTTGAAAGACGAGCGTTTCCTGCTGCGTGAACCGGGCTCGGCGACCCGGCATACCTTTGATGCCTGGCTATACAGCGCGGGCATTGAGCTGCGCTCCACCCAGCAGATCGCCAGCAATGAAGCGATTCGCCTCGCCGTGGCCTCCGGGATGGGGTTGGCGGTGCTGTCGCGCCATGTGGTGGCGGATTCGCCCAAGGGCGTTCAAGAGCTGCCCTTGAAGGGTTTTCCGCTGAAAAGCCGCTGGCACTTCGTGGTGCGTCGAGAGCGCCGTCTACCGCCCGCCGCCTATCGTTTCCTGAGTTTTGTACAAGGTCTGCTGGCGCTCGAGTTTAATGAACCGGAAGGAGAACTTGCCGTCGCTGAGCTGCTACGAACCCTGGACATTGAGAGACGGTAGCTTACTTATTCTGCATTTGAGGCGTCTCGTGCCGCCTGCAACAACCCAATAACATCGTCATCGCTGGTCTGGGTAAAATCCCGGTAGTGCTCGCCCACGGCGTTGAAGGGCTCGGGGGTTGCCAGGCAAATCACATCGTCGACATCGCCAGCCAGTTCATCCAGTGTCGAGGTCGGGGCAACGGGCACGGCCAAAGTGACAGTGGCAGCCCCCGCCTGCTGCAGTGCCCTGACGGCTGCCTTGGCCGTGCCGCCGGTGGCGATACCGTCATCTATCAGTAGTACCCGGCGTCCGCTCACGTTTACCGGCGCCCGGTCGCCTCTGTAAGCGTGGCGACGGCGGGTAATCTCGCGCTTTTGTCGTTGTATTTCCTCTTCGATATAGCGCTCGGGTACCTGCAGCATCTCCACCGTCTGCGAATTCATCACCACCTGAGATGGATCGCCATCCACCACCGCGCCGATACCGAACTCGGCATGCCCCGGTGCGCCCAGCTTGCGTACCACCAGGACATCCAGCGGCAGTTGAAGACGCATGGCCACTTCGTAGGCCACGGGCACACCGCCGCGCGGTAGGGAGAGAACGATGTCGTGGTGTTGGCCGGTCAGTGCGTTGGCGAGTTGACGTCCTGCGTCATGTCGATTTTCGAAGCGCTCTTGACGGTTGGGCATGAGTAACTCCTGAACACCCTATCGGTGGGCGCCCGCCACGCTATTGACGGGGCTGGGTGTCATCACACGATGGATTAACGCTCCTTAGACTATAGTAAGAGGTAGTGGCTTATCCAAGCCGGGTCGGTTCTTCATCGACCACTATTGCGGTAACCCTTGTGAAGGAGGCGTAATGCTGCTCAAAGGATCATGCCACTGCCAGGCAGTGACGTTCAGCGTAAAGTCACACCATCCCTATCCTTTTAACCGCTGTTACTGTTCGATATGCCGCAAAACGGCGGGTGGCGGCGGCTATGCGATCAATCTTGGTGCCGATAACAGTACCTTGAGGGTCAGTGGTGAAGAGCATATTGCCATCTACCGAGCCGTGATCGACGGCGAGGAAAGCACTGGCGAGCGGCATTTTTGCCAGCATTGCGCCAGTGCCCTCTGGGTTTACGATCCCGAATGGCCTGAGCTTGTTCACCCTTTCGCCTCGGCGATCGATACACCGTTGCCTTCGCCGCCCAAGAAAACGCACATGATGCTGGGCAGCAAAGCGGAATGGGTCGAAGTCAACGCGCCGATACAGGACAAGTGCTTTTATGCCTACCCGGACGAGAGTCTGGCCGAATGGCATCAACGCCTCGGGCTGGAGCAGTGATGCAGGCAGATAGGCGCTACCGGGCGTGTGCCTGCCGGTATAGCCACCACGCATCTACCCCAAACGAATAGGCTAAAGATAGCAGGGCGCTTAATGCCAGCATTTCCGTAACGCCGGAGGAGGTCAGCGGCGTCAATGCCAGCAGGAGCGCCACCACCTGCCAGACGCATACGGTTTTGCGGCGCATGCTGGCAAACAGCGGTTGGGTCAGCCAGGTGAACCGCCAGCCAGCGGCCACAAACAGGTAGCGCATCCCACCAATCAGCACTACCCACCCGCTTATCGATTCAAGCCACAAACCCACGCAAAGCAGCATGATCAGCAGGGCATCCAGCTCCATATCAAAACGCGCGCCGAACGGTGAAGCGCTTTGCGTGCGGCGTGCTAACCAGCCGTCAACGCCGTCCAGCAATAGAGCGAGTATGGCAATGGCCAGCCAGAGCCATATGGCGGCCATGAACGCCTGGTTGGCCAGTGCCCCTGCCACCAGCGCGACCAGCACCGCCCTGGCCAGTGTCACCCGGTTCGCCCAGCCCAGCAGGCCATGAGGCCAGTAAGTCGTCACTAACCCACCGATTAGCGCATAACAAAAAATGGCAACGCCCCAGTTAAGCGGTCCGGGTAACAAACCAGGCAATAGCCATCCTGAAAGAACCAGTGCGATGCCGCCCAGAAAGACTTCCATGGCCGTTTGCCAGCGCCTGGTGGTTGTAACAGTCGGTGTATTGGTGAACAAATACATGGCACTCCTGCCATCACGATCGTTGCATCGATAAAATAATTCGATGCAAATATTTTTATATGTACCATTCTTGTAGAAGAAGGTAGGGTTGTCTAGTCTGCAACATCGAATATCCGATTGTTTAACGCTACGCTAGAAAGGTGCTGTCAGTGAACACAATTCGACACCAGCTTGATCTAACTGGTTCGTCATTGCACATCGGCATACCCCAGGAGAAGCGAGCGGCACAAGGAAGGAGTGCTGATGAGCAACAGCAATAACGCGACGGCGTTCTGGGTGACCCACCCAGGCCGTGGTGAACTCAGGCATGAGACATTGCCAGCGGCGGGTGAGGATGACGTTCTTGTGCGTACCCTCTATACCGGAATCAGCCGTGGCACCGAATCGCTGGTATTCAATGCCCGCGTGCCGGAAAGCGAGTTTGCCCGCATGCGAGCCCCCTTCCAGGCGGGTGATTTCCCCGCGCCGGTCAAATACGGTTACGCCAATGTGGGCCATGTTCTGCAGGGTCCGCCCAAGCTACTGAACCAGCGCGTATTTTGTTTGTACCCCCATCAAGACCACTTCGTGGTGCCCGCGTCGGCGGTGCTACCGCTTCCAGATGCCTTACCGGCCGAGCGCGCCGTGCTGGCCGCCAACATGGAAACCGCGATCAACGGTGTCTGGGATGCCGAACCTGTACTGGGCGAACGGATCAGTGTCATTGGTGCGGGCGTCGTTGGCGCGCTGGTAGCCTATCTATGCGCCCGGATACCCGGCGTCGAGGTGCAGTTGATCGATATCAACCCCGACCGCGAATCGCTGGCAGCGGCGCTGGGCGTGCCGTTCAGCCTGCCTGAAGCGGCCAGTGCCGAGCAGGACTGCGTGATTCACGCCAGCGGCCACGCAGACGGCCTGCGCCAAGCGCTGAGCCTGGTGGGTAATGAGGGGCGCATCATCGAAATGAGCTGGTTTGGCGAAGGCGAGGTATCGGTGCCCCTTGGCGGTGCTTTTCATTCCCGGCGGCTTACCCTGCGTGCGAGTCAAGTGGGTCAATTGCCGCCTCGCTTGCAGCCACGCTGGGATTATCAGCGGCGGCTCCGCCTGGCATTGAACCTGCTGCTAGACGATCGCCTGGATGCCCTGATCAGCGGGGAAAGCGACTTTACCCGCATGCCTGACCTGGCTCCCGCGCTGTTGGCATCCAGTAGCACCGAGCTGTGCCATCGTCTGCGCTATTCCCACTAACGCTAAATACGACAGGAGTGTCTATGTACCGCTTATGTGTCCGTGATCATTTTATGATTGCCCATAGCTTCAAGGGTGACGTCTTTGGCCCAGCCCAGCGCACCCACGGCGCGACCTACGTGGTGGATGTCATCTTCCAGCGACCTGAGCTTGATGATGATGGTCTGGTCATCGATATCGGCTTGGCGGGTGAGACGCTTAAAGCGGTCCTGGCAGGCTACAACTACCAGAACCTGGATGAGGTGAATGAACTGCAGGGCCACAATACCACCACTGAATTCATGGCCAAGGTGATTTATGACCAGCTTGCTGCCGCGATTAATGCAGGCGAGATGGGCAAGACGGCCCGGGGGCTGACCCATCTCGAGGTTAAACTGCATGAGTCGCACGTGGCGTGGGCGAGCTACGAAGGCGCACTATGAACCAGCGCTTTAGCCTGATAGTGGCTGGCGATCCAGACCAACGCACCGGCGGCTACCTTTACGATGCCCACATCGTTTCGGCGCTGCGGGCACAGGGCTGGGTAATCGAGGTGATCGGGCTGGACGGGGCGTTTCCGGACGCCGACGCTGCCGCGACCCAGGCATTGGCGGGCGCATTGGCGGCCCAGCCCGATGGCGCGACGGTCGTCATCGACGGTCTGGCCATGGGCGCATTGCCCGACGTGGTGAACCGCCACGTGGATCGCCTGGCCATCACGGCACTGGTGCATCACCCGCTGGGCGATGAATTGGGCCTGGACGCGAATGATCAGCAGCGGCTTCATCAAAGCGAGTTGCGCGCCCTGGCGGCGGTCCCGCGGATTATCGTGACCAGCCACTTTACCGCCCGCCGATTATCGGCGCTGGCGGACGAATACAGCCTACCGCTGGTCGCCGCTGTCAGCGTTGTCGAACCCGGCGTTGAGCAGGCGCCGGTGAGCCCTGCCTGCGCGCCGGGTGAGCCACTGAACTTGTTGTGCGTGGCGACCTTGACGCCCCGCAAAGGCCAGGACGTGTTGATTGAAGCCTTGGCCGGGCTCAAGGCAAGCCGCTGGCGCTGCGACTGCTTCGGTGGCGCACGGGATGCTGAGTTCACCCTCCGCTTGCAGTATCTGATTGAATTTCATGGCCTGGAGGGGCAGGCCACCCTGCATGGCGAGTGCGACAGCGATACCCTCGAAGCCGCCTACCATAACGCTCATGCCCTGGTGCTGCCTTCCTGGTACGAAGGTTATGGCATGGTGGTGACCGAGGCGCTGGCCCATGGCCTGCCCGTCATCACCACGACCGGCGGGGCATTGCGCGATACCTTGCCCGCCGGTGCCGGTTTAAGCGTTGAACCCGGCGACGTCGAGGCCTTGCAAAGCGCTATCGAGCGGTTCTGTGACGATGGCGACCTGCGTGCCTCACTGCGCCAGGGAGCCATCGAGGCCCGCCAGACACTCAAGGACTGGCCCGCCGCGGCCGAGGCATTTGCCAGTGCGCTAGCGGCAACACCGGTGCCCCTGGTGTCGGGTAGCGAATTTCCTGCCTCTTGGTTGGCGCTGCGCGAGCCGGTGGATCACGATTCACGCTCCCAACGCCTTGTCACGCTTGCCAATGAGTGGCTGTCTGCCTGTCCCACGCCTCATCGGCTGGTGGACCTGGGCTGTGGCCGGGGCAGCAATGTGGATTACCTGGCACCTCGTCTAGCTGGCCCGCAAACCTGGACCCTGATCGACCACGACGCCACCTTGCTTGGCGACGCCCGGGCGCGGGTGATGACTTTACGGGATGCAAGCGGACAGTCCATCGCTGCCGACACCGAGGCAGCCTCTTTTGCCCGTCTCGACACCCCGGTGTTGAACGGCGCGCACCTCATCACCGCCTCGGCACTGCTCGATCTGGTTTCGAAGTCCTGGATTGATCAACTGGTTGCCCACTGCACTGCGCATCGTCAGGGAGTGCTCATGGCGCTCAGCGTTACCGGTGACTGGTGGTTTACCGACCGCCATAAACGGCCGGTTGCCGATGACGAAGATCAATGGGTGCGCGATCTTTTTCGTGCCCATCAGCAGCGCGATAAAGGCCTTGGCGGTGCCCTTGGTGGTCGCGCGCATGCCACCCTTGCGGCTGCTTTTAAGGTGGTGAATTACCGCGTTGAAGAAGCGGATACGCCGTGGCAGTTATCGGCGGGTAATCCTGTCCATCAGCCGCTGATGGCGTCATTGATCGAGGGCTGGGCGTCGGCGGCCAATGAACACGCGCCCCACGCCACCGGCCGCATTGCCGACTGGGCTGCCCAGCGCCGCCAGGCCGTCGCCAGCGGTGAGCTGGGCATCTGGGTAGGCCACCGTGATCTGCTGGCCTTGCCCCAGGAAGCACAACCCCAGGGGGAGGCGTAACACCATGGTCAATGCGCAGTGGTGGCACTCCCCGTGGCTGCGCCGCGTGGTCGTCAGCGGCTTGCTGCTGGGGGCCGTTGCGCTGTGGGTCGACCCTCGGGCGATTGTCGCGCAAGTGCAGCGATTCTCCCTTGGCTGGGTGCTGTTGGCACTACTGATCAGTGTCGGTCAGGTCGCTCTTAGCGCCTGGCGGTGGCAGCTAACCGCCAGGTTGATCCAGGTGCCCATGCGCTTCGGTTATGCGCTGCGCGAGTATTACCTGGCCTTGCTGGTGAACCAGCTATTGCCGGGCGGCGTCTTGGGTGATGCGGGGCGTGCTCACCGGCATGCCAGCCAATCCGCCTCAAGGGGGCGGGCGTGGCGCGCGGTGATTATCGAGCGGGTCTCCGGCCAGGTGGCCATGGGGTTGCTGACGCTTGTGGCGCTTGCGCTGTCGCCGCTGTGGCATGCAGCGCTTGGCTGGTCGGTGTGGTTATCCATCGGTGTCGCCGGGGCGCTGTGCGTGGGGGGGATCTCGGCGCTTGTCGGTCTGGCACGTAAAGGGTCGGTCAACTTGCCTGGCTGGTGTCTGTCCGTTGGCCGGGATATCCAGCGCGGCCTGTTAACGGCTGGTGTCTGGCCTCTTCAGTTGCTGTCCTCGCTGACCATTGTACTCAGTTATGGCCTGGTCATGGTTTGTGCGGCCCGGGCGATCGGCGTTGAGCTGCCGGTGTCGAGCCTGTTGGCTCTGGCACCGGTGGTGCTACTTGCCATGCTGGTGCCTTTGTCGGTGGCCGGTTGGGGCGTGCGTGAAGGCGCCGCAGCAGGCGTCTGGATGTGGGTGGGCTTGCCCGTCGCCCAGGGCGTGGCGGTGTCGCTGGCCTACGGTGTCGTCGTTCTGCTGGCCAGTTTGCCGGGCCTTTGGGTGGCCATCGGCCGCCGCCATGCGGCACTACCCCCCGAAAGTGGCCGGGCGCAGCAGGACATCGAACAGGGTGTCTTCGCCACAACGGAAGGTTCGCAGCGCGGGGCGCAGCGCAGTGTCCAGCGTTTCAATGGGTGTCATCTGCAATCCAGGGCGCCCCGAGCCGATCAGCAGCGGCGCAACAAGCAAGTGCAGCCGGTCGACCACGCCTGCCTCGATAAACTGAGAGACGGTAATCCCGCCGCCCTCGACCAGGATCCGGCGCAATTGGTGCGCGTCGAGCAGTTCAATGACATCGCGGGGTTCGAATTGGCCTCGGTCATTCAGCGGCAGCACGCAGCGCTTCACGTTGGCAGGCGGGGTGGGAGGCGTGGCATCCGGCCCGATCACATGCAGGGTGGGTGCCACGCGGGTCTGAAACAGTTGCCGGTCCATCGATACGCGGCCACGCGGGTCGAGTACAACGCGAGTGGGGTTAACGCCGCTAACGTGGCGCACGGTCAACTGCGGATCATCCGCATCGGCGGTACCGGCACCGATAACCACGGCATCGGCAAGCCCCCTCAGTCGGTGCAGATGCACAAGGCTCGCCCGCCCGTTGATGTAGTGGGAATGACCGCTCTGGGTGGCGATGCGTCCGTCCAGGCTTTGTCCCAACTGCGCCACCACCCACGACGCCCTCGTTGCCAGGGGGGCCAGGCAGCTTGCCAGCTCGCTGGCCTCAGTGGCCATCGGGTTCCCGTCATCCGGGAGTTGGCCTGCCAGCAGGCGCTGCCAGATGGCGTCCGGGATGACGTCAGTGTCGGGGCTCAATCGATTCGTACGTTCCATGGAGTCGGGCATGACGCCTCCGTTCGGGATCAATCGTTGCATCATGCGGTGCACGGCGACCCGGCGCAAGCGCCACTCGCCCGTCACGCCAGTCAGCCAGGAGGCTTCTATGTATCACATTGAACGCGCCATCTTTGATATTCGACGAGGGCTCCCCGTGGTGGTGAAGGCGGGCGATCAGCAACTGCTGGTTCAGGCCCTGGAGGGCGGCGAGTCGGTGAATGAGCTGACCCGGCTCTCAGGCTCGCGGCCTTCGCTGGTGTTGACGCGCCACCGTCTGGACGCCATGGGGGTGTCGATCACCTCTGATGCTGCCTACCTGCCCCTGGCAGCCCAGATGGACGAGGGTGCCCTGCATACGCTGGCCGTCGCACAGGTAGCGCCAGGTGATGCGCCGACCCTGCTGAGCGGCTTGCAGCCAGCGGGTACTGCCGAGCGGGCTGCCCTGGCGCTGATGCGCAGGGCCCTGCTGATCCCTGCCGCCCTGATTGCCGTGGTGGGCGACAAGGCAGCTGAAGGAATCGCGCAACAGTTGGCGAAGGGGGAACTGCTGGCGGTTGATGCCAGCGATGCCGAGTCCTGCCTGAACGGGGCACCGGGCATGCTCAAGCGGGTCAGCGAAGCTCGCATTCCGTTAGAAGATGCCGCCGAGAGTCGGTTTGTGCTGTTTCGTGAGCCGGATGGCCTGCGTGAGCATGTGGCCGTGGTCATCGGTCGACCCGAGGCGCACACCGAGGCCGTGCCGCTGCGCATGCACTCGGCGTGCCTGACCGGTGACCTGTTTGGCAGCCTGCGGTGTGACTGTGGCGAGCAATTGCGTAACGCCGTCGCCGATATCGAGGCGATGGGGGGCGGCGTGCTGCTGTATCTGGCTCAGGAAGGCCGGGGAATCGGCCTGGCCAACAAGCTTCGCGCCTATACCCTGCAGGACGATGGTCTGGACACCGTCGATGCCGACCAGATGCTGGGCTTTGGCGATGATGAACGCGATTACGCCGTGGCGGTGGATATGCTGCATGCGCTGGATATTTCCCGCGTGCAGCTGCTCACCAATAACCCGTTGAAAATGCAGGCACTCAGCGAAGGCGGGATTGAGGTGGTTGCTCGTCAGGCACTGTACGGCCGCTTGACCGATCAGAACCACCGTTACCTCAATGCCAAGGCCACCCGAGCCGGGCACTTTTTGGAAGAGGTGTTGAGTAGTAAGTGAGAAGCAAGAAGTAAGAGGGAAGAAGTAAGTTGGAAGAAGGTAGAAGCCGCCAGTGTTAGGTTTTTTTAAGTGGTGGCAGGTTGGCGGTTTCGGCCACGACCTTGGCGAGCTGGCGCGCGTAATGGTGGATCAATCGCGCGCCCAGTTCGGCCGTCGCCTGGCGGGCATCGCCCGCTACCCCCTGGTGGCTTAGATCTTCCGCTAGCCAGGCGAAAGCGGCGGCACCCTCTGGCCCTACCAAAGTGTCATCTTGAGCATCAGCCGGTGAGGGCGCTTGATAGCCCTGCAACTGCACCAGCGTGGGCGCCAAATGCAGCATCATGGCGGTTTCCAGCGCGCCACCGTGCAAGCCCTTGCGCAATTCATCGGCGTCAATGGCCCCTTCAAGGGGCGGCAGGCGGGTGTAAGTCGCCTTGACCACACGCATGCCGTGGCGGCGGCGCAGCGTCAGCGCGGCCAGATCCATCACCGCCTTGTTGCCGCCGTGGCTGTTGATCAATACCAGGCGCTTTATCCCCGTGCGGGCTAGGCTATCGCCGTAGGCTTCGAGGGTGGCAATGGCGACGGGGGCGGGCAGGCTTAGTGTGCCGGGATAGCTGGCATGTTCATCGCTTGCGCCAACGCTGATCGGCGGCAGACAGATGACTTCCAGCGATGGCGATAGCTGCTCGAGCGTCGCGCTTTGCAGGCCTTCGCCAATCATAATATCTGTGGCTAACGGGAGGTGGGTGCCGTGCTGTTCAACGGCGCCGAGGACCAATACGGCGACCGGGTCGCGTTGGGCGACTTCGGCTAGCTGGGGGGCGGTAAGTTGCTGCCAGTGGTGGATCATGGGGTAACGTGCCTATGGGGTGTTCAGGAGGTGCGGGTGGTCCGAACGGCAGGCATAAAGGTCGCCAGAGGGCAGGGCGTCTGCCCCCTCGTTCAGCCATTGGCGAATCGCCTCCGGTGTCTGCCATTCTTTCCAGCGAAAATGGCGCTGCTCGCCGACGACGACATTGTAGCGATAATCGCCCAGGTGGCTTAACCGGTCGATGCATTCATGGCTGACCTTGAGAGCGCCGGTTACAAATTCCACCGATAGCGCTGCCACGGGATAGCTTAGCCCGGCCAATACCTCGGCTTCAAAGCCTTCCACATCGATCTTGATGAAACTGGGCTCGCCGTAGTCGGCAATGAGTCGATCGAGCGTGATGACGGGAACGCTCAGGCGTTGCTCCCAGCGCACCTGGCTAAAGCCCGCGTTGTGTTGGCCGATCTGCTCGCGCCACTCGCTGGCGAGGGTCGAGAGCGTGGGGTTGGCGCTGCTGATGGCAATCTCGGCAACGCCCTCGGTGGAGCCTGCCGCTACCGGCAGCAGGGTGACGGAGGGCGTTTTTACCATGCGCTTGAACCACAGCGCGAGAACGGGCTGCGGCTCCAGGGCAATCACCCTGGCGCCCAGCGCGTAAAAGGCGGCGCTTCGGTCACCCAGGTGGGCACCAATATCAAATGCGGGTTTGCCCGGTACAATGAACGGCCGGTAAAGCTGCTTAAGCCCGCGCTGGCGTCCTGGACGCCAGTAGATGAACAGCGAGCGGGCAAGTCCGCTCGCTTGACGTAGCCGTTGTCGATACCCGAACGGCATTAGTGGGGCTCCTTGAAGGTGGCTGACGAAGCGGTGAGCGTCTTTTGAACAAAGTGACTGAAGGACTGGTCAGGCATCTCTCCACAGCGCTCGGCGGGTAACGGCGCCAGCGGCAACGGCTGTTGGGAGGCCGGGTCCAGCGGATAAGGATCGCTATTGGCGACCAGGCTTTCAAAGGCATCCAGTAACGGAGGCTTGAACGTGCTGCTGGGGGTTTTGAGCAGCCCCAGTTGACTGATAAAACCGCCCCAGGTGGCGCTGCTGGAATATTTGACCAAGGGGGCAGCGCCTACCAGCCCAAGCCAGGCAGGCGTCAGCCAGCCAAATGCCGTGGGTGAAAAGGCGGCCATGATGCCTGCCCAGAGCAGCCCGCTCAGGGTCATCCAGCCGGTGTGCTGCCAGGTTTCCCGCCAACTGAGCGAGCGTTCGCCGCGAGTCTGGGTTTGCCACTCGATGGCACGGCCCAGCAGGACGCTGATAATGAACAGGCTATGCCAGGCCATCATCAGTGGGGCGATCAAGGCGGCGAACAACATTTCCAGGCTGGTACTCACCAGCAAACGTAGCCGACCGCCGAAGGCATGGGGTGTTTGACCCAAGGCCAACAGGCAACCCAGCAGCTTGGGGGCTAGCAACATGCCCAGGGTAATCGACAGCAGCCCGAGCGAGAGCGGCTGGGGAAGCGTCCTGGCGGTGACATCGCCAAATACATGATAAGTCACTAATACGCTGGTGCAGATCAACAAGCCCAGCCATACCAGCGAGGATAAAAAGGCAAAGGCACCGTGGAAAAAATGCAGTCGGCTAAGCGGGTGCAGACCTGACCCGCCGAGTAAGCGAAGGTGTTGGAGATTCCCTTGCAGCCAGCGGCGGTCGCGTTTGGCAAAGTCCAGCAAGTTACTCGGCATGGCTTCAAAGCTATTGTGGGAGGCGCTGACGTAAGGGTCGTGCCGCGAAACTGCCGTGGTTACGGTGGTGTCCAGCAACACCTGCCAGCCACCGCGTTTAAGCAGGGCAGCCTCGACAAAATCATGGCTGAGTATCTCGCCGCCCAGCGGCGGCTTGCCGGGCAGCGTGGGCAAGCCCGCATGGTTCATGAACGCTCGGGTGCGGATAATGGCGTTATGTCCCCAGTAGTTGGCCGTATCGCCCTGCCAGAAGCTCTGACCGGCCGCGAGCATGGGGCTATACAGCGCTGAGGCAAACTGGGTGAAGCGGCCGAACAGCGTCTTCTGGCCCACCGGCATTGGCACCGTCTGGATCAGGCCAATGCCGGGCTGGCGCTGCATGCGCTGAACCATGCGTAACAGCGTCGCGCCACTCATCAGGCTATCGGCATCCAGCACGACCATAAAATCATAATGCCGCCCCCAGCGGCGGCAGAATTCGGCAATGTTGCCCGCTTTGCGGCCTTGGTTGTTGAGCCGCCGCCGGTAATGGATGGCAAGCTCACCGGCAAAACGGTGCTGCAAAGCCGCGACGTGAGCCTCCTCTATCTGGGCCTGATCAGCGTCCTGGGTGTCGCTTAGAACAAAAATATCAAAATGCTCGCCGAGTGGGTGTGCCGCCTCGTTGGCGTCTTTATCGTCAAGCGTGTGTTGCATAAGCGAACGGCAGGTGGCTTCCAGGCCAGCAAAGGTAGGCACTGGCGGTTCGGCGTAAATCGGCATGACCACGGCCGTCCGGCTGACCAATAACCGTGCGTTGGGGACTTCGTGATTGAGCCTGCGCAGGCTTAGCGGGTCAAGTCTTAGTGCGCATACCACAAAGCCGCATAGGGCGTTCCAGAATGCCAGCGCGATCCAGGTGAACGTCAGTGCGAATAACACAAGCATCGATACCTGCCAGCCCAATGCAAGGCTCGATGTAACCCGGTACATGGCAACACACCCAGCGACACTCGATGCCAGTACCGCGATGGCCAACAGCACACGGCGTGTTTTCAGCCAGGGAATTGAGGGGGCCAGCGGATCTGTATCAATCATCGGGATACCACACATAGTTCCAGGTCTCGCTGACGGGCTTGCCTTCATGAGTTAGCCGTAGGCGAATATCGCTGGGTCGGTCGCTTGCGGGTAGCCGGAAGCTCGCCCGCCAGCCACCGTTGGGCAGCGCAGTGACCTGGGGCAGTGTCACTTCGCCTTGTTGACGGCTGATGTCCAGTTGGACGGGCTGGTCGGCAGCGATGTCGTCAAGCGCACCGCCCTGGAAATCGACAATGAACTGGCGTTCGCCTTCAGTGATTTCCTCGGTTTGTCCTGGCACTTCGGCGCGGCCATGACGAGTGCGCACCACGCGCCCTAATGTGTGGTTTTCGGGCTGTGAGTTGAGCGTATAGGTCTGGTAATGCAGGTGACGGGAATCGCCAGCTTGCAGTGGTTCCTCGGCGACCCAGTAGGCAACGACATTGTCGTGGGTTTCGTCCGGCGTGGGGATTTCCACCAGCTCAACGTGGCCCTCACCCCAGTCTTCGAGGGGGGCGACCCACTGGCTGGGGCGTCGGTGATATTGCGCTTCCGTATCCAGATAGCGGTTGAAATCACGCTCGCGCTGCATCAGTCCAAACCCTTGGGGGTTGTCATCGAAGAAAGATGAAATGCGCACGCTGTCTGGGTTGCTCAGCGGCCGCCAAATCCACTCGTCGGTGCCGGTCTGTATCAGTAACCCATCGGAGTCGTGAACCTGTGGGCGATAGTCATCCGGGCGTTCGCGACTGGCTTCACCAAAGGTGAACATGCTGGTCAGCGGGGCAACCCCCAGCTTGGCGATGTCGTCACGCGCAAACAGTGCTGCTTCGACCTCTACTTGCGTCCTGTCACCGGGCTGGATCACAAAACGGTAGGCGCCGCTAAGCGAAGGGCTATCCATCAGGGCAAGCACCTCGATCTGGCGGGCGTCCGCGTCGGGTTTGTGTAGCCAGAACTCGCGAAACGCTGGAAACTCTTCGCCATCGCTTGACGCGGTATCAATGGCTAATCCCCGAGACGATAAGCCGTAAACCTGGTCGCGGCCGACCAGCCGGAAATAGCTGGCACCCAGAAATACGGCAAATTCATCGGCATAGTCATCGCTATTCAGGGGGTAATGCAGGCGAAACCCCGCGTGGCCGCTGCCGGTCAGGTCGTGGTCAAGTAACGCACTCGCCTCGCCGTCATAGGAAAAATCATCCGTCGAGAAGGGCAAAGGGGCAACGTTGCCGTTTTCAATGACATTGATACGAACAGGCGTCTCGAACAAAAAACCGCTGTGAAACAGTTGCACACTGAAGGGGCTTTCATCACGCCAGTAGGCGTTTGCAGGGTCAAAGCGAATTTGCCGATAGGTGTCGTAGTCGATGTTGCGCAGCGGTGCGGGGAGCTCAGCCTCTGACGGTTGGTAAGGTGCGTCGGCCAGTTCTCGTGCCTGTTCAACCACGGCCTGATAGTAGTGGGGGTGATCAGCCATGGCGGGCAAGGTGGCCAGCGAGGTGATCATGACGAGCAACCTTCCTTTTTTGTAGCGCATAACGGTGATGTCCTTTCAGCGGCGTGTGCTATCTGCCCTCTACCTCGGTCTATCTTCTACCACTTCGTGCAATTTTTAAACAATAGTTATACATTTAGTCAGTAAAGTACATGTCGAGTTCGTTTACCAGCATTGTCGTGATCGTGCGACGATATGGCGCTCGACCACTTCAATGGCAACGGATGGCAAGCCTGCAATGCGGCGATTATGGATAGGAGCGGTAGCGCTCAATATAGGTTTGGTGGCCCCACTTTGGTGGCGCTATGGCGATATGTCAGGGAACCTGATCGCCTGGGAGGCTTGGCTGGTCATGCCTCTCATGCTGCTCATGCCCCGAGGAAACTTGCGCTTGGGGCTGGGCATTGCATTAGCAAGCTGGCTCATCCTGGCCACGTTGATCAACCTTGGGGATGCGGCGACTTACACCGCCTTTGGTCGACCGTTAAACCTGTATCTCGACATGCCGCTGCTGGGCTCCATTGTCGACTTGCTAGTGGGTAATGTAGGCCAAATCTGGGCAGTTTGCACAATGGTCGTGGCGGCTTCATTGCTTCTGCTATTGGCCTTTGGCGTTTTCAGGCTGCTGTTGCCGGGTGAACGTTACCCGCTGAAGGGAAGGACGAGAGGATGGGCACTGGCATTGCTGGCGTTCTCAAGCCTGGGGGCGGGACTGACCCTGGGTGGCATGCCCATCATTGAGCGCACCAGCCTGCCGGTGGTTAACGCGACCCATGTTCAGTGGGGGCAACTGGTCACGACCCATCAGGCCAAACAGGCTTTTGCGCGAACGCTTGAGGCAGCGCCGATCGAGCAACGCTCGCTCAACGGTTTGGTGGGGCGCCGGGTGTTGATGACGTTTATCGAATCCTATGGTGTTACGGCGCTGGAGGACGATCGCTATCGCTCTGTCCTGGCACCTACCTTGGACGAGATCGAACGGCGGCTCGCCGAGCGGGAGATCAACGTCGTATCGGGTCTGCTCGAGTCGCCGATTCGTGGTGGTCAATCCTGGCTGGCGCACGCCACGGCGTTAAGCGGTTACACCATCGATAACCAGCTGTGGTACCAGCTATTGTTAGACAGCGATGCGACCACGCTGGTGGATGACTTTCGGGCCACCGGGCAGCGCACGCTGGTCGTGATGCCGGCGATTACTCAGCCCTGGCCGGAAGGCGCGGCCTACGGTTTTGATCAATTGGTGGTGGAGAAAGATATTGACTACCGGGGACCAGCGCTTAACTGGGTGACGATGCCGGACCAGTTTACCCTGGCCTATACCCAGCGCGAATTGCTGGATGATTCGCCTGTCTTTGCTCAGTTGGCGCTGATTTCGAGTCACGCACCATGGACGCCGATTTTGCCGGTACTGGATGACTGGTCCAGCATTGGTGATGGCAGGATTTTTGCGCCTTGGGAAGACGCAGGGGATCCACCGGAAGTCTTGTGGCAGGACATCGAACGTATTCGCGATCACTATGCCTGGTCGGTCGACTACTCGATCAAAACGGTCGGCCGCTGGGCCGAGCGCGTGGCGGACGACAATACGTTGCTGATTGTGCTGGGCGACCACCAACCGGCCCCGTTGATTACCGGCGACGACGCCAGCGGTGCCGTCCCCGTCCATATTATCAGCGGCGACCCGGACTTGCTGGTGCCGTTTCAGGCCCGAGGCTTTGTACCCGGCATGTGGCCGACGCCGGAAAGCCAGGCACCCGCGGCTGAACTACGCCAGTTGCGACGCTGGCTGCACGCTGATTTTACCTCGGACGCTACCCGCTGACACCACGAAGCCGCCGGTGTTATGGCATACGCTTGCGACGGCAGGGGAACTAGTAAATCCGGTAATCGTGGAAATTGGCCAGCTTCTGCTGTTCTTGAATGGTTTTGCGGTAGCGCTTGTATTCCCACTGATACTGGGCCGGGGCAAGGGCAATGGCGGCTTCGACGCTGGCATTGACGCCGGTGGCTGACTGCACGTCGTCTGGGTCGTAGACGCGCTCGTCGGCGTCGAGGAAGTGAATCTCAAACCCTTTCCCGGGCACGCGCAGGGCGACTCCCGTCACCACGCGGGCCTGGGTGCGTGCTACCAGTTTAGGCAGCAGCGTGGCCGTGTAGGCATCGCGGCCAAAGAACGGTGCAAAGACACCGCTGCCCCAATCCGGCTCCTGGTCGGGCAGGATACCGATGGCTTCGCTGCGTTTGAGGGCCTTGAGCAGTGCCGCAACCCCGCGAGGGTTGGTAGGCACCAGCTGCGCGCCCATGCGCTCGCGGCCCTGCCGGATAACCGGGTCAAGTGCGGCCATCTTGGGTGGCTCATACATGGCAGTGAATGGAAAATGGCTCGACAGCCAGAAATTCAGCACTTCCCAGTTGCCAAAATGCGGCGCCAGTACAATCACGCCGCGTCCTTCCGCCCTGGCGTTGTCCAGTTTGTCGCGGCCATGCACCGCTAAAATGCTGGCTTCCACTTTATGAGGTTCCGCCATCCATGCATGGCCAAGTTCCAGCATGGTGGCGGTTGAGTGACGTAAACTGTGTTGGGCAAGTGTTTTGCGTTTTAAAGCAGACAGGCGAGGATACACAACGTCCAGGTTGCGCTCCGTCACCTCGCGCTCTCGCTTGTTAAAGCGGTAAACCAGTGGACCCAGGCGAGAAGAGAGTCGCCACAGTCGCACGAGTGGCCAGCTTGATAACGTACGCCATAACCAACTGATCGCACTGGCTTTGAAGCGCTGCACGCTGGCTTCACCCCGGTGTTGAGCCATGCTTAAAACAGCCAGGTGTCTACATTAGAAGGTGCACGTTGCTCCTGCAGCCCTTTAAAGCCTTTGACACAGCGCACAATGAGCCACACGGCCAGTGCCAGCATGAGCAGGAATCCAATGCCGATGACGGCCAGGACCAGGCACAGGAGCCCGTAAACCATGCCCATCCAGAAAGTGCGAATCTGGTAGCGGTAGTGTTCGTCCAGCCACTCAGGGCCTTTGCCTTTGTAGACGTAGGCAATGACGACGCCGACAACCGACGTGAAGCCGAGGATAAAGCTGGCGAGATAGAGCGCATAGACCACCATCGCCATGGTGGTGTCGGGTTTGCGCTGGTTTTCAGCCGCGCGCTCGGGCTCTCCGTTGACAACCGTTCCTTCAGTCGGCATGTCCTGGCTGCTGTCTTGCATAACGTTTCCCTTTACGTGTTTTCGGAGTGATACTGTAACAATAAGGATTCTCTATCGTATTTCAGCGACCGCTATTATAGCGTGCCTGATCAGCCTTGGCATTAACGTGCCGCGGGGCGGCAAATCTCGAGCAGGTTGCCGTCCGGGTCGCGTAAGTAAATCGACTCGATGGGCCCGTTGGCGCCCTGACGTGCCACCGGGCCCAGTTCGATATCAATACCCAGAACGTCCAGATGCTGTTTGAACTCGTCCAGCGGCAGCTGGCAGCGCAGGCAGAGGTCCAGACTGCCAGGGGTGGGCGTTGCGGAAATGGGGGCGATATCGGTGTCGGTCTGATGCAGACGCAACGCGGTATCACCGAGCAGTAAATCCACCCGTTGAGCGTCTCGGTAGCGTACCTCCAGTCCCAGAACACGTGAGTAAAAATCCACCGCGCGACCCATGTCGGTCACAGTCACAACCAGATGGTCCAGACCTGAGAGCATGCCACTTTCCTTAATACAAAACAGTGAGCCAATGAAGACGACGACGCGGCGTTGCCCGCTATGTGATGAGGACGATGCCACCTTCTACCATCAAGATCGTCGCCGAGACTATTTCCAGTGTGCCACCTGTGCACTGGTCTTCGTGCCGCCAGAGCAGCATTTGAGCGCAGCCGCCGAAAAGGCGGAATACGACAAGCACCGGAACTCGCCGTATGATACGGGATATCGACGCTTTTTAGGGCGTTTATTTACCCCGCTGATCGCTAAACTGACCGCCCAGGCCCGTGGGCTTGATTTTGGCTCTGGCCCTGGGCCCACGCTGTCGGTAATGTTCGCAGAGCAGGGCTACCCCATGTCAATTTATGATCCCTTTTATGCGCCAGAACAGCGGGTGCTTACTCACGAGTACGATTTTATCACCGCGACAGAAGTGGTCGAGCACCTCGCGAAGCCCGGCCCGGTGCTGGCTCAACTGGCTGGAATGCTCACGCCCGGTGGCTACCTTGGGTTGATGACCAAGCGGGTCACTTCCCCGGAAGCGTTTGCCTGCTGGCACTATATTAGCGACCCTACGCATATCAGCTTTTTTAGTGAGAAGACCTTTCGCTGGTGGGCGCAAAAGAATAATTTAGTAGTGGAATTTCCTGGGCCAGACGTGGTTCTTCTATACAAACCGCTAACGTGAATAATTGTAACGTTAGAAAAGCATTGACTTTGCTCCCTTGAGGGTAATAATTGCGCGCCGCTATCCCGGCCTGACTCGATGCGCCAGGTGAGATAACGGTTTCTGTGAACCCATTTATTTGCGCTTTCACGCCTGTTTTTCACCCCTTTAGGCAAGACGAGGTTTTCATGTCGCGGCAATTGCTGGCCATGGCGCTGGCCCCCCTGTTAGGGCTATTCATTCTCGGGATCGGTAACGGTTTTCTCGCTACCTTGATCACCATCCGCCTGGATGCAGCGGGTGAGTCGGCCACGTTAATCGGTATTGTCTCGTCTGCCTACTTTATTGGCCTGGCACTGGGTGCCATGGTGAATGATCGCCTGTTGCTGCGTATCGGTCATATCCGTGCCTACGGGAGCTTTGCCTCGCTGGTGGCCGTGACGGTACTCCTACAGGGGCTATTCTTTGATCCCTGGGCCTGGTTCGTGCTGCGCTTGATCGGTGGCTGGGCCACGGTGGGCGTGTATCTGGTCATTGAAAGCTGGCTGTTGACCTCTGGCGACCAGAAGGTACGCGGTCGTCTGCTCGCGCTATATATGATCTCGCTGTATGCCGCTGGCGTGTTGGGCCAATTGCTGCTGGGCGTGACCGATGCCATGGGCATGACGGCACCGTTCATGGTGATCGGGCTTCTGGCGTCACTCTCGGTACTGCCGATGGCCATGATTCCCCGCGTATCACCGCTTATCGAGCATGCCGAACCACTGCCTCCTCTTCGTCTGATCACCATGACGCCTACCGGTGTCATGGGCAGTCTGGGGTCGGGCATGGTGGTCGCGGCGGCGTATACGCTGCTGCCGCTCTATTTACAGCGAATTGGCATGACGGTCAGCCAGGTCGGCCAGATGATGGCCGTGGTGATTATGGGCGCCATGCTGCTGCAGTACCCCATTGGTCGCTGGTCGGACCGCCACGACCGCCAGATGGTGTTGATCGCGATCAGCGCCTTCTGCGTGCTGATCTCGGCGGCCATGCTGTGGCTGCCGCTCTCCACGCCAATGCTGGCGGTGCTGCTCTTCCTGCTGGGTGGCGGGGTATTTGCGCTTTATCCGGTAGCAGTCAGCCATGCGGCTGACCGTGCCCCGGCCGGTGCCCTGGTGCGCATGAGTCAGGGACTGCTGTTGATCAACTCCATCGGGGCGACGATCAGCCCCTTGATGATCTCCCCGGTGATGACCGCCCTGGGTGATGCCGGGCTGTTCTGGGCTTTCGGGGCGCTGAGCCTGTTTTTTGTGGTGTTCTTCAGCTGGCGTCGACGTGTCCGCCCCGCGCCCGTGCCGGTGGCACCGTTTACCGCCACGACGCCGATGAGCTCTGCGGGTGCCGAGCTGGTGGTCACCGAAGAGTTGATGCAGGGAGCGCTGGAGCACGAGCATCTGGAGGATCTGTCGGACCTGGTGCCCGATGTGGACGTGGCAGCACCTATTGTCGGGCCACCGCCTGAAGATGAAAGCCACATCGTTTATTACGATGATACCGAGCAGGCTGGCGAGCGGCATTGAAGGGCCTCCATTGCCTGGATGCCGCCTTGTTGAGACCTTGGGCTAATGGTGTGTAGTGGCGAGGATTACTAGTATCCACTGTAGACTTTCAAACAATTGTTTAAAATCTCAGCCCGAGGTCTCGTTATGAACTATTACGCCGCGCCGGTACGCGATTTGCGCTTTGTGCTTGAAGAACTGCTAGCGCACCGTTCGCTGAACCTGCCGGGCTTTAAAGACGCCACCCCTGACCTGGTCGAGGCTGTGCTTGAAGAAGCAGCCAAGCTGGCCGGTGATGTCTGGGGGCCGCTGAACGATGTTGGCGACAAGCAGGGGGCGATGCGCCATGCGGATGGCAGTGTAACGACGCCGGATGGCTTCGCGGCGGCTTACCAGGCGTACGTGGAAGGTGGCTGGAACGGCATTGGCGTCTCTGAATCCCTGGGCGGACAAAATCTGCCGGAAGTGGTGGCCAGCGCCGTTCAGGAAATGCTCCACGGCGCCAATATGGCGCTGGGCCTGTGCCCCATGCTGACCGCCGGTGCCATCGAGGCCTTGGCCCACCATGGTAACGACGACCAGAAAGCGGTCTATCTCCCCAAGCTGGTAGAAGGCACCTGGACCGGCACCATGAACCTGACCGAGCCCCAGGCTGGCTCGGATCTTTCGAAAGTCCGTACCAAAGCCATTCCCGAAGGCCGTCATTACCGCATCAGCGGCCAGAAAATCTACATTACCTGGGGCGAGCACGACGCCGCCGAGAACATTATTCACCTGGTACTGGCCCGCAAACCCGACGCCCCGGAAGGCAACAAGGGCATTTCGCTGTTTCTGGTGCCCAAGTTTCTGGTCAACGAGGACGGTTCCCTGGGGGAGCGCAACGACGTTACCTGCGCCTCCATTGAGCACAAGCTGGGTATTCATGGTTCGCCCACCTGCACCCTGAGCTTTGGCGAAAATGGTGGCGCGGTTGGCTATCTGGTCGGCGAGGAGGGGCGTGGTCTCAACCATATGTTCACCATGATGAACGAGGCGCGCCACAAGGTTGGTATTCAGGGCATTGGCGTGGCCGAGCGCGCCTGTCAGCACGCCTTTGCTTATGCGTTGGAGCGCACCCAGGGGCGCTCCCCTAAAGCCCGGGGCGGTAAGGACTGCACCATCAGCGACCACCTAGATGTGCGCCGCATGCTGCTCTCCATGCGTTCACGTACCGATGCGCTGCGCGCGCTGGCACTTTACTGCGCCGCCGAACTGGACACCGCTCGCCATGGGGAAAACAGCGATGCCCGCCAAACCGCCCAGGCTCGCGCCGATATTTTGATTCCCGTCATCAAGAGCTTCTCCACGGATCAGGCCGTGGATATTGCCTCCATGGGCATTCAGGTACACGGCGGCATGGGCTATGTGGAAGAGACTGGCGCCGCCCAGCTGCTGCGCGATGCCCGCATTGCACCGATTTACGAAGGCACCAACGGTATCCAGGCGCTCGATCTGGCGGGGCGGAAGCTCCAGCGTGACAACGGCGAAGCGCTCACCGCGCTCTTGAAAGAGGTCGCCGCGACGGTGGAGCATCTCAATGCCGACCCCGCCTTGGCAGCATTGGGCCGCGGCTTGGCCGCCGGGCTTGACGATTTAAAGGCCGCCCAGGCCATTGTGCTGGCAGAAGGTAAAGACCCCGATAGCGGCGCAGACGCCGTTCAGGCTTACGCGACACCGTTCCTGAATCTAGCGGGGCATGTACTGTGCGCGTGGCAGATGGGCCAGTCGGCGTTGAGTGCCAAAGCCGCCATTGATAATGGCAGCAATGATCCCTTCTATACTGCCAAGATGCGCAGCGCTGAATTTGCCATCACCCAGTGGCTGCCGGTAGGCAGGGCCCAGCGGGCGGTGATCGAGGCAGGCGTTCAGTGTTTAAGCGACTTTGAGGTTCATTAACGCGAACCTTTTCAGTCAGCACCGCCGCCCTTTGAGGCGGCGGTGCTGTTTCTAAGCAATCAAAACAACTATTTAAAACGAACGCTTTTAGTAATACCGACTTCAACAACACGCTTAATAACAAGCCCAGGAGCCGACCATGACCGCTATCTTTGAGCAAGGCTTGCCCAAGACCGTTGCCAACCACGTGCCGCTTTCACCGCTGACCTTTATCGAGCGCTCCGCGTCGATCTACCCTGACTATACGGCGGTGGTGCATGGAAGCACGCGGCGCAACTGGGGCGAGACCTGGTCGCGCTGCCGCCAGCTTGCCTCTGCCCTTCAGCAACGGGGCATTCAGCCGGGCCAAACCGTGGCGGCGATGCTGCCCAATGTGCCCGCGATGTTTGAAGCACACTTTGGCGTGCCGCTGGCGGGGTGTGTCTTGAACACGCTCAACATTCGCCTGGATGCGGAGGCGATCCGTTATATGCTGGAACACGGCGAGGCCAAAGCCATTCTGGTCGACCCCGAGTTTGCCGACGTCATCCAGCAAGCGGTGGCCAAGCTTGAACATAAACCGCTGATCATTGACGTCGCCGATGTTGAATTTCTCGGCGACACCCAGGGCATTGGCGAGATCGAGTACGAAGCGCTGCTTCAAGAGGGCGACGCGGATTTCGCCTATCAGCTGCCTGCGGATGAGTGGGATGCGATCTCGCTCAACTACACCTCCGGCACCACCGGCAAGCCCAAGGGGGTGGTTTATCACCACCGCGGCGCTTACCTTAACGCGGTGAGCAATATCATGGAGTGGGCGATGCCCCACCACCCGATCTACCTGTGGACACTGCCCATGTTCCACTGCAACGGCTGGTGTTTCCCATGGACGATTGCCGCCAACGCCGGGGTCAATATTTGCCTGCGTAAAGTCGACCCTCAAAAGATCATGCAGCTCATTACCGCCGAGAAGGTCACGCACTTCAGCGGAGCGCCGATTATTCTCAATGGCCTGGTGAACCTGCCTGCCGAAGACAAATGCGAGTTTGACCACCCGGTGAAAGTCACTACCGCCGGTGCAGCGCCGCCAGCCTCGGTGATTGCCGGGGTAGAGAAGCTGGGCATTGACGTCACCCACGTCTATGGCCTGACAGAAGTGTATGGGCCGGTGACCGTGTGCGCCTGGCGCGAGGCCTGGGATGAGTTGCCGCTGGAAGCGCGGGCCAAGATCAAAGCCCGTCAGGGGGTGCGCTACCACATGCTCGAAGCATTGTGCGTTGCAGACCCCATAAGCCTTGAGCCGGTACCCAAGGATGGCCAGACCATCGGCGAGATTCTGATGCGCGGCAACAACGTCATGAAGGGGTATTTAAAGAACGTCGAAGCCACCGAGCAGGCGCTGGAAGGCGGCTGGTACCATACCGGCGACCTGGCCGTGTGGCACCCGGATGGCTATATCGAGATCAAGGATCGCTCCAAGGACATTATTATTTCCGGCGGTGAGAATATCTCCACCATTGAAGTGGAAGACGCCATTTACGGCCATCCCGCCGTGGAAGAGGCCGCGGTGGTGGCCAAGCCCGACGAGAAGTGGGGCGAAACCCCCTGTGCCTTTGTGAAGCTCAAAGTCGGTTATGGCGAAGTCACCGAGGCCGATATTATCGCCCACTGCCGTGAACACCTGGCGGGCTACAAAGTCCCTAAAACCGTCATTTTCAGCGAGCTGCCGAAAACCTCGACGGGCAAGATCCAGAAATTTGTACTGCGGGAAGAAGCCAAACAGCATTAATAATCGCCAACAGCATTAGTCATCGACAGGGGAGAGAGTGCATGAGTAATCAGGATATCGGCGTCGTCGGCGCAGGCACCATGGGGCAGGGGATCGCCCAAGTGGCGGTTGCCAGTGGCTTTAATGTGCACCTTTACGATGTGGCCGAGGAGCCGCTTGGCCGTGCCAAGGCGAATATCGATAAAGGTTTGGGCAAGCTGGTCACGAAAGAAAAAATCAGCGAGGCGGATAAAGACGCCGCGCTGGCGCGCCTTTCTACCACGACTACACTGGACGCGCTAAGCAACTGCGCGGTGATTATCGAAGCCGCTCCTGAACAGCCTGAACTGAAAGAGAAGCTGTTCCGCGACCTCAGCCAGCTGAGCAGCACTGCGATACTGGCCTCCAACACCTCGTCGCTATCGCTCACCCGTCTGGCAGCGGTGTGCGAGCGGCCCGAGCGCGTGGTGGGCATGCACTTCTTCAACCCGGTGCCGGTGCTCAAGCTGGTGGAAGTGATTCGCGCCGAGCAGACCGCCGATGCCACTGTGGCCGAGATTGAAAAACTCGCCAAGGCCCTTGGCAAAACCGCCGTGCCGGTAGGTGACGCGCCTGGCTTTGCGGTCAACCGCTTACTCGTACCGATGATCAACGAAGCGGCCTTTATCGTCCAGGAAGGCACTGCAACGCCTGAAGCCGTGGACGACGCCATGAAGCTAGGCGCGGCTCATCCCATGGGGCCGCTAGCGCTGGCGGACCTGATTGGCCTGGATGTCTGTCTGGCGATTATGGATGTGCTCCAGGAGGGCTTTGGCGACCCCAAATACCGTCCCTGTCCGCTGCTCAAGCGCATGGTCGCAGCGGGCTATCTAGGCCGTAAGAGCGGCCGCGGTTTTTATCATTACGATTAGCTTGTACTGACCTGAAGAGCGCGGCATAAATAAGTGATTGCCACTCAACCAAGCGTTCGCTAGGGTTGATGGGTATTCATTTTAAAATTCCATAACAAATCAAATAAGGAGCCCATCATGAGCGAAGCAGTGATCGAAAAGGTTGATAACGATGGGATGGTACGCCTCACCATCAATCGTCCCAAAGCGCTGAATGCGTTGAATAGCGATGTACTACTAGCGCTGGAAACGCATTTGGTGGAGCTTGAAGCCCACCCGAATTTGCGCGGCGTACTGCTTACCGGTGCCGGGGAGAAAGCCTTCGTGGCCGGTGCCGATATCACCGAAATGCGTGATAAAACACCTGAGGAAGCGCGGGACTTTGCCAGTCAAGCGCTGCGTACCATTAAACGCCTGGAGACGTTACCCGTGCCGGTGGTCGCGCTGGTGAACGGGTTTTGCCTTGGCGGCGGCTGCGAACTGGCACTGGCCTGCGACTGGGCGGTAGCCAGCGACAACGCCGTGTTCGGCCAACCGGAAGTGCTGCTGGGGGTCATTCCCGGCTTTGGCGGTACTCAGCGCCTGCCACGCCGCGTTGGCCCCGCCATGGCGATTGATCTGGTCACCACCGGGCGCAAGATCGACGCCCAGGAGGCGCTGCGTATCGGCCTGGTGAACCGGATCATGCCGCAAGCCGAGCTTGAGAACTATGTTGAAGAGCTCACCAAACAGCTTAAAGGTAATGGCGCACAGGCGGTGCGCGGTGCCAAGCAGGCGGTCCACGACGGCTTGGATCAAGACCTGGACAGCGCCCTGGCGCTGGAAACCAGCCTGTTCGCCTTCTGCTTTGCCGGTAGTGAGCAGAAAGAGGGTATGTCCGCCTTTGTCGAGAAGCGCAAACCGAACTTTTAAGCGTTTGCTCATTCAATATTTGCTGATTTAGGGGGTGGCGCTTGCGTCACCCCCGTTTTATGCTCGAAGCAACATGGTGAAGCATTTCGTTCGATTAACGTCTCTGTTATCAACAAGGAGCGCTGCATGTTTGAGTTGTATATTGCCAACAAGAATTACTCTTCCTGGTCGCTGCGTCCTTGGGTGCTGATGAAAGCGCTGGAAATTCCGTTTAACGAACATCTCATGCCGTTCGAGGGTGGCTTTGGTGCTAGTCATGAGGCGTTTAGGCGTTTTTCCCCTTCGGGGTTGGTTCCTTGCTTGGTGGATGGCGAGCTGGCCGTGTGGGATTCTCTGGCGATCGTCGAGTACCTGGCCGAGCAACACACCAACGTATGGCCTGCAGATAAGGCAGCCCGTGCCTGGGCACGCTCAGCCACTGCCGAAATGCACAGTGGCTTTGGCGCCTTACGGGACGAGTGCTCAATGAACTGCGGCGTGCGGGTTGAGTTAAACGGTTTGTCGGATAAGTTGAAGGCTGATGTGTACCGTCTGGATGCCCTATGGCAGCAGGGAGTTGAGCGCTTCGGCGGGCCGTTCCTGGCAGGCAAGCACGTCAGCGCTGTCGATGCGTTTTATGCGCCCGTGGCGTTCCGTGCGCAGACGTTCAACCTACCGCTCAGTGCACCCTCTCAGGCTTATGTGGAGCGCCTGCTGGCGCTGCCTGCCATGCAGGCCTGGTATCAAGCCGCCCTCGAAGAGCCGTGGCGCGAGCCGATGCACGAGGCCGAAACGCTAAAGAACGGCACCCTTAAAGCGGATCTCCGCCTGTCATGACCTGTCTATACCCTGCATCAGGTACACTGGCGTAAATTTTCGTTTGGAAACTGCCATGGCCCTTAGTGCAACGCCCTACAAAGTGGATATCAATCTGACCGATCTGGATCGCGGGGTGTATGAGACGCTGCGTTTTACCGTGGCACGTCATCCGTCAGAGACCGAAGAGCGCATGACCGCGCGCTTGCTTGCCTATGTGCTTTGGTATGACGAAGCCCTTGCCTTCGGGCGTGGCCTTTCCGACGTCGATGAGCCCGCTTTGTGGGAAAAGAGCCTGGATGGCCGTGTGCTGCACTGGATTGAAGTCGGCCTGCCGGATGCTGAGCGCCTTACCTGGTGTTCCAGGCGGGCTGAGCGCGTATCGCTACTTGCCTACGGCCGCGTCGATATGTGGGAGAGCAAGGTACTGCCGAATGTGGCATCGTTGAAAAATGTGCATGTGGCGGGGCTGCCACAGGAAGCACTTGCGACCATTGCCAAGGATCTGCCAAGGGCGATTAACTGGGCCGTGATGATCAGCGAAGGATCGATGTTCATTACCGATGAAAACGGCCAACATGAGATTACCCCGCAATGGCTACTGCGCGACCGGTAACCTTTTTCTGTCTTAGGCCAATCCCCAGGCTTGCCATCATTCTGCACAATTACATACAATCAACAATGTTTGTTGGTGATTGATTCTTGATGACCTGCTCCTCCCCTCCTCAACTCAAGGAATGAGCGATGAAAGGATATTTCTCTTTGCGCTGGTCACTTGCCAGCTTGTTGGCCTGTGTCAGCCTGCTGCCGGGGTTGGCCAATGCCGCCGATGATGCATTATCAGTCAAGTTTGAAAACGACAGTCTGGCCAGCAGTGACGATGGGCACTTCACCAGCGGTTTTCAGCTTGACTGGGCATATGAACCCGACGCGGACAGCTGGACCCAGCGCCTGGCCACCGCACTGCCCGATAGTCTGATCGGTAGGGCTGATAAAGCCGCCTATCGGTTGGTGCATCAGATATATACGCCAAATAACATCGAAAGAAGCGAACTGATTGAAGACGATCGCCCCTATGCGGGTCTTGTCTACGGCGGCATATCGCTTTACGAAGATGTGCCGATGGGCAACTGGCAGCAGTCGACGGACCTGCATCTGGACGTTGGCCTGGTAGGGCCGTCCTCGCTTGCCGATAGCATCCAGCGTGAAGTACATCGCTTCACCGATAGCGAACGTCCCAACGGCTGGAGTAACCAGTTAGGCGATGAGCCCATTGTCAATGTTGCGGTGCGCCGTCAGTGGTGGCACAGCACGCCGTTGGGTGGCAAGCAGTTTGCCCATGGCCCCAGCGTAAGCGGTGCCCTGGGTAACCTCTATACCTACGCCAGCGCGGGTTACAGCGTGCGCTGGGGCGATGAAGCCTCAGGCATTCCCACGCTGACGCCTAGTCCGGGCAGCCGTCATCACCTAACCGGCAAGGAGGGCTGGCAGTGGTACCTGTTTGCCAGCGTGGACGGCTATTACATGGCCCAAAACCTGACCCTGGATGGCAATAGTTTCCGTAACAGCCATTCGGTCGACCGCAAGGAGTGGGTGGGCGATATCTCGGGTGGCCTGGCGCTGGCTTGGGAAGATTGGCAGGTAACCTACGCTGCCGTGGCGCGCTCGCGGGAATTTGATGGCCAGGAAGAGCAGGATAAATTCGGCGCGTTGACGCTCTCGAAACGTTTTTGATGGCAAAACGCGCTAGGCTTGTTGCCGAGACAGATCGACTGATAGCCGAGGAGAGCGTTAATGGCCAGGAAAGTGTATCCCCGCACGCCTGATGGCCGCTATTTCGTGGCTAAAGACCGACTTTGGCGCTGCACCGATCCATGCTTGAGTGAGGATGAAAAGCGCAAGCATATCAAAGCACTGATGAAAGCGCGCCGTGCGGTAAGAACCTCTCAGCAGCAGGAAGATGAAAACGCGCTGCGCGAGGCCCGCGACGCGGTGCAAGCTGCCAAGGAAGCGCTGGGGGAGCGCGGTCCGGTGTGGTGGGATGACGATGCACCTGATGAAGGCGGCTTAGCGCCCCGCAATAGCTCTTATGCCAAGTGGTGGGAGAGTCACGACCCTTCTTGAAAGAATAGATTTTTTGAGTTCCGAGCCAGTAGTCGTCTACCCAGACGCTGCTGGCTTTTTTGTTTTGCCCCTCACCTTAGCCGTATTGACAGGCCATGTGCTGGTCGTTATTTTAATAACAAATAAAAATCACTATCATTGTTATTAAAATTAGCTCCAGGATCAAATTCTCATGCATTACTCAGCATTTCACCTGCGCAAGCTATCCAGCGCAGTTGCGCTTGCGTCTGTTTTCGGTTCACCCACGATTGCCTTTGCTCAGCAAACCGACGCCACCAGTGACGTCGAGCTGGAGGCCATGCAGGTTGTGGGCACCGCCATGGATGCAATGGGCTATATCGAAGCCGAAAGGCAGCCCGATGTGGGCAAGCTGGACGTGCCGCTAAACGAGCAGCCATTCTCCATGTCGGTAGTCGATGAGCAGTTTATGCAGGATACCGGCAGTAAAACGATTCAGGATGCTCTATTGTACACCCCCGGCGTTTACGCCGGTAACTTCGGCTTCGATACGCGTATAGACGGTGCCTCGGTACGTGGTATTTCGGCGGGCCGATATCTGGATGGCCTGCGCCAGCTATATGGCTCTTACAATTCAGTGCGCACCAACCCCTATGCGTTAGAAAGCCTGGAAGTGCTGAAAGGGCCGTCTTCCATGTTGTACGGCCAGGCAGATTTAGGTGGCATTATCAATGGCGTTTCCAAGCTGCCAGAGGAGGAGCGTAGCGGCGAGGTTTGGGCGCAATATGGCTCCCATAACCGCAAGCAACTGGCAGTGGATGTTACGGGGGCTGCTGACGAGGACGGTGAGCTACTCTACCGTCTGGTAGCCCTGAAGCGCGATAGCGATACCCAGGTGGACCACGTCGAGGACGATGGCTATGTGGTATCACCCTCGCTGACATGGCGGCCAAGTAATGACACCGAGATAACCCTCCTGGTTAACCGCCAAGAGAATAAAGGCCAGGTATCCGCGCAGTTCCTGCCCCAGGCGGGTACATTAGAACCGGGTTCCCAGGGCTTTATCGGTTCGGAGCGTTTTGTCGGCGAGCCGGGCTGGGATCGTTACGACCGCGAGAAAACCGAAACGACGTTGTTTTTCGACCATCAGATCAATCACGACTGGGCATTTTCTGCCACGGCGCGCTACACCGACTCAAGCACCGAAACCCGCGAGCACTGGGTCACTATTCCCAGCCAGCCGGATGCCAACGGCGAGGTACCACGGACGATCTTTACCGCCGATGCCGCCACGCAAATATTTAATGTTGACGCCCGTTTGGAAGGGGAGTTTGCACTGGGCAATACCCAACATTCCCTGATTGCCGGTATCGACCGTCAGGATGCCCATTGGGAGCAGGATAATTACTACTACGGGTACGGGGAGGGTGGCACGATTGATGTCTACGACCCTGAATACGGTAATCTACAACTCGACTCGCTGAACCCTACAGACCAGCCCGATAATGAAATCGAGCAGGTGGGTATTTACCTCGCTGATCACATTGAAGTTGGCCCGGTGGTAGTTTCCGCCGGGTTGCGCCATGACTGGGCAGAAAATCGAGAGTTAGCCGTTAATGGGGCTGATACGGTCAGTGATGAAGAAGCGACGACGGGTCGTTTGGGGCTGATGTATCGGTTTGATAACGGCATCTCGCCTTATGTCAGCTATTCAGAAGCCTTCAGCATGAACTTAGGCACCGACGGCACCGCAAGTCAAAGTACACTAAAGCCCACTACCGGCGAGCAGGAAGAGGCAGGGATCAAGTATCTGTCGCCGGATAAATCGCTGGCGATTAGCGCAGCGTATTTTGATATTACCCAGGAAAACCGGGTTAACGATGGATCTACGCCAGGCGGTGTTGAGCAAACCGGTGCGGTCATCGATGGCTGGGAATTGCAGGTCAACAAGCGTTGGCAGGACTTTGAAACCCAGTTGGGCTATACCCACATGAATGCCGATGATGCAAGCTCTGGCGAGCGGCTACCCTACGTTGCGGAAAAACAGGCCTCCTGGTGGAACAAGCTTTATCTGGGGAATAACTGGCGATTTGGTGCCGGGGTTCGCTACATCGGTGACAACGTAGGCTCGGGTGGTGCGCCCAAGGTGCCGTCCGAGACCCTGGTTGACGCCATGATCGGGTATACCGTCGGACAGTGGGATCTAAGCCTGGATGCCAAAAACCTGACTGACGAAGAGTTTATCTCCTGGTGCCGTTATGAAGGCGGCGACTGTGGCTATGGCGAGAGACGCAACGTGACGGCCAACGTACGTTATCAATTTTAATTCCTGACGTTCAGCGCATTGAAAGGACAAAAGGGACGGCGTAGCCGTCCCTTTTGCGTTAGCCATGAGGCTTTTTAACCAGAATGGCCACCAACCTGCGCACAATGGGTAACACCAGGTTAATGACCGGCAGCGCGACGGCAAAGGCAAACAGCCACGCTTTGAGCCAGATCATCACAATCCCGTCAATAAAGCCGATGTTGTATAGCGTAATCACCAGCGACATCACACATGACATGAACAGTGCCATCAAAAAGGTAAACAGCAACTGGCTATATTTTGGGTCAATCATCGTGCGCCCCTTCACACTGCGTATCAGGCTAGGACTCAACTCAAAACGGCCCGTATGGGCCGTTCGTGATTATGGTGGAGCACTATTATTGCTTGTCTTGGGTACGCAGTTCAAAGTCGCTGGCGTCGTGGCGCTCATGTAACTGCTCATGGGGTTCGCCCCAGGTGCGGTTGACCATGCGGCCCCGTTTGACGGCCGGGCGCTCATCGATCTCTTCGGTCCAGCGAATGACATTTTTGTAGGTGTGGGCTTCAAGGAACTCAGCCGCCTCGTAAACCCGGTTTTTGACCAGTGCGCCGTACCAGGGGTATATCGCCATGTCGGCAATGGTGTATTCATCGCCTGCCATGAAGCGGTTTTCGGCCAGGTGGCGGTCGAGTACATCAAGCTGGCGCTTGACTTCCATGGTGTAGCGATCGATCGGATACTGATAGCTCTCCGGCGCGTACGCGTAAAAGTGGCCGAAGCCGCCACCGAGTAGCGGCGCGCTGCCCATTTGCCAGAATAACCAGGACAAGCACTCGGTGCGTTTTGCCGGGTCAGTGGGCAGGAAGGCGTTAAATTTCTCGGCCAGATAAAGCAGGATGGCGCCGGATTCAAATACGCGCTGGGGCGGGTTAACGCTGTGATCCATCAGCGCGGGAATTTTCGAGTTGGGATTCACTTCGACAAAACCGCTGCTGAATTGGTCGCCTTCACCAATCTGGATCAGGTGGGCATCATACTCAGCGCCCTCAATGCCTTTCTCCAGCAACTCTTCGAGCATCACGGTGACTTTCACCCCGTTGGGGGTGGCCAGTGAATAAAGCTGTAGGGGATGTTTACCAACCGGCAACGGTTTGTCATGCGTTGCGCCCGCGACAGGGCGGTTAATGTTGGCAAATTTGCCGCCGTTGCCGGGTTCCCATTGCCATACGCGTGGTTGGGTGTAGGTGTCTTCGCTCATCGTTCCCTCCTGTTAAAGGAAGCCACCGCACCAAATGATGCGGTGGCTGATGGTTCGCTGACTATCGACCTTATACCACTGTCAGTGTGACGTCGATATTACCGCGCGTTGCATTGGAGTAGGGGCAGACAACGTGGGCCTTATCGACCAGCATTTGCGCCACGTCTTTTTCAAGGCCGGGCAGGCTGATTTCGAGTTCCACTTCAATGCCAAAACCGGTCGGAATAGCCCCAATGCCAACGTGGCCGTTAATTTGGGTATCGTCTGGCAGCTTGACTTTTTCTTGGCTGGCAACGTGTTTAAGGGCGCCTAAAAAGCAGGCTGAGTAACCTGCTGCAAAAAGCTGTTCGGGATTGGTGCCGTCGCCGCCGGGGCCGCCCAGTTCTTTGGGCGTGCTTAGCTTGACGCTCAACGCGCCGTCCGACGATTTAGCATGACCCTCGCGACCGCCGGTGGCGGTGGCGTGGGCACGGTAGGCAATGGTTTCAATCGACATCGTCAATACTCCCTGAATAATTCGATAAGTAGGGTTTACCCAGCTTGTACACATCATGGACGTGATCAATAGGTTAGTGCAGCTTTAGTTTGTGCGCAAGGTAAATGAGGGAGCGCTGTGTAGCCGGACTGGCGATAGGCTGATTACTGGGACTGCTGCAGTTTATCTCGAAGTTTGACCAGGTCGTCCTTGAGCTGGGTGAGTGCCTCAATGGACTGCTCGCTAGCATTGACCACGCAGCTGGGGATGTGGCGCGCCTGCTCGCGCATTGCGCGTCCTCGATCGGTTAGAAAAAGCTCCACGACCCGCTCATCCTGGCAGCTACGCTGCCTGATCAGTAGCTGATCGGCTTCAAGCCGTTTAAGCAGCGGCGTGACCGAGCCAGGGTCAGTGAGTAAGCGCTTGCTCAATGTGCTGACGGTAATGCCGTCTTCCTGCCAGAGCACCAGCATTGCAAGGTATTGGGGGTAGGTAAGCCCCAGTTCTTTAAGCAGCGGCTTATAGACCTTGGTCATCATCAGGGACGTGGAGTAGAGCGCGAAACAAAGCTGGTTATCGAGTTCCAGTTCGCTACAGGTCGGGGCGTCGGCCATGAAGGCTCCGTAACAAAATGCGTGACCTTAATGTAGCGTGATCCACCGTGGAGTGGCTAGCGCTCTATACCTTGGTCGCAATTTACCTGTTTCGCTTTGACACCGTGATGGCAGATGGCTAGCCTTCGCTTAACCAATGTTACCGGTAACAAAGCGTCGATAATCGTCGTGGCCGGCAACGTTCACTCGGTGGCGATGCCATTCATCCGCTATCAATCATCATTATCAACAACAATGATCTGTATGGAGATACGTCATGACTGCAATTTGGCGCAACACACTGACTCTGGTTGGCGCAACAACCCTGACGCTGGGCATGGCCCATGCCCAAAGCCCCGAACTTTCCGATCCGCCTGAAATTGATGGCGATAAGGTGGGCGACCACGGCTCCCATACGCTGCGTATGGGTATCGGCCTATCGGAAAACTCGCCGCAGTACATTTCCAGCCAGTATTTTGGTGAGATTCTCGAAAAGCGCACAGATGGGCGTATCACCGTCAATGTCTTCCCCAACAGCCAGTTGGGTGACGACGTCCAGATGCTCGAAATGCTGCAAACCGGCACGCTGGACATGACCTACCCGTCCAGCTCGGCAGCCACGGGCTATGTTGAAGAACTCGCCGTGTTTGACCTGCCGTTTTTGCTGCCCAGCCGTGAAGCGGCGATTGAGGTCCTGCAAAGCGATGTGGCACTGGAACTGCTGGAAGGCTTTGAAGGTTCTGGCCTGAAGCCGCTGGCTTTTTCTGAGAATGGCTATCGCCAGCTTTCCAACAGCGCTCGTCCGGTTGAAACGCCGGAAGATGTTGCTGGCCTTGATGTGCGTGGCCTGAGCGTACGCACCATGGAAAACCCGGTGCATCTGGACATCTGGGAAACGCTGGGCGCCAACCCTACGCCCATGGCGTTTGGCGAGCTTTTCTCGGCGATGGAGCAAGGCGTTGTCGATGGTCAGGAAAACCCCTGGAGCACCATCCTGACGTCCAACTTTCACGAAGTGCAGGATTACGGTACCGAAACCCGTCACGTTTACACGCCGTTTATCATGATGCTTTCCGAACGCACCTGGGACAGCATGGCACCTGAGTACCAGGAACTGGTGATGGAAGCGGCGCGTCAATCGGCCGAGTACGAAATTCAGCTGTCGGCGGAGTACGATACGTGGTCGCGGGAGCAGCTTGAAGAGCGTGGTATGCAAATCACTCGCCTCAATGACGAGCAGCTGGAAGCCTTCCAGGAAGCGGTTCAGCCGGTGTACGAAGAGTGGTCGCCGCGCATTGGCGAAGAGCTGATTCAAGACATTCAAGCGATTGTCGACGACAGCACCGAATAACCCTCGCCTTTGTTGGTGATCGGGCAGGCCCATTGGCCTGCCCGAGTTGTCAGTATCTCCGGAGTTATCATGACCACTTCCCAGACGACTACGCTTGACGATCCCGTGATCGAAGATCCTTCGGTGTATCTGGATGATCCCAATCGCAAACAGTTAGAACTTCACACTGACACCGCCCAAGGCCCCGCTGTGTTTCGCTGGCTAACCCTGGGCATGGAGTATCTGATCGGCGCTATTCTGGCCGCGCTGATTGCGTCTGTTTCCTGCAATGTGGTGGGTCGTGCGGTGTTTAATCATTCGCTGCCCTGGGCGGATGAACTGGCGCGTATGCTCTTTATCTGGTTGGTGTTCATCGGGGCCGCAGCCGCCTTTGCGCGCTATGAACATATTGCGGTAGACGCCTTGGTACGCCGTCTGCCCATGCGTTTTGCCCATCTGCTTTATTTTATTCAGCATTTGATTATTACCGCCTTGATGGGCGTGATGTTAGTTGGCGGGTACCAAGTCATCGCGAACTCCAGTGGCCGCTCGGCGATTTTGAATGTGCCATTGAGTCTGTTGAGTTTGTCACTGGTGCTGTGTGTTTTATTTATCGCCGTGGTGTCGCTATGGCGGATGTGGGTGAGTCTTTGCATCATTCGCCAGCCAGAAAAGGGGGCCTGAGCCATGTTGTGGATTTTTCTGGGTATCTTATTGATTTCTATTGTGCTGGGCCTGCCGATTGCCTTTGGCTTAGGGGTTGCCGCGGTGGTAATGGCGGTGCTCTCGGATATTCCCCTGTCGATCATGATCGAGCAGTCGATTCGAGGGGTGAACAGCTTTCCGTTGCTGGCGATTCCCTTCTTCATTCTGGTGGGGGAGGTGATGAGCCAGGGGGGCATCGCACGTCGCCTGATGGAACTGGCCGGTGCGCTGGTCGGCTTTATGCGCGGTGGCCTGGGCCAGGTCGCGATCACCGGCTCGATGTTCTTTGGCGGTATCAGCGGTTCGGCAGTGGCCGATACGGCCGCCACAGGGGCCATGATGATCCCGTCGATGAAACAGCAGGGCTACACTGCCGCTAACGCCACGGCGATTAACACCGTGTCATCGGTAATCGGCATTATTATTCCGCCTTCCATTCCGCTGATTCTCTACGGCATTGTGACCGAAACCTCGATCAGCCGTCTGTTCATTGCCGGTATTGTCCCGGGGATGATGATCGGCTTTGCACTGATGGTGACCACTTTCATTCTGGCGAGTAAGCAGGGCGGTGGGGTGCGCAAGTTCCGTTGGGATGCCCTCTGGAAAGCCTTTAAAGATGCCTGGCTGGCGCTGGTACTTCCGGTCATTGTGATTGGCGGTATTATTGGCGGTATCTTTACGGCCACTGAAGCAGCCGTTGCCGCATTACTCTACGCGCTGGCGATTTCCCTGCTGGTGTATCGTGAGTTCAGCATCAAGGCATTGGGCGGCATGTTGATCCGCACGGCTCGTCTTACCGGCATGGTGATGATGCTGCTGGCGTTTGCCACCGTGATTGCCTGGTTCCTGACCATCAACATGGTCCCGCAAACCCTGGTGTCTCAAGTGCAGTCGATCACCCAGGATCCTTTCTTGCTATTGTTGATTGTGGCTGCTTTGCTGTTGGTGGTGGGCTTTGTGATGGATCTGACGCCTGCCATGGTGATCATGGCGCCGATGCTGGCACCCATTGTCACCTCCGTAGGGGTGGATGAGGTCTACTTCGGCGTGCTGATGGCCTTTATTCTCGGGGTTGGCCTGCTGACACCGCCGGTTGGCACCTGTCTGTATGTAGGGTGCGGGGTTGGTAAGGTCTCCATGGAGTCATTAGTGCGTGCGATGCTGCCGTATTATGCCGCGCTACTGGTGGTGCTGGTAATATTGATCGCCTTCCCGGGCGTGGTCACCTGGTTACCGGATCTCACCGCTGTGCGCGGCAATTAAACAGGAGCGTCAGTATGGAAAGTGCTTCTCAGCGCATTCTGGTGATGGGCGTGTCCGGTTCGGGTAAGTCTCATATTGGACAGGCGTTGGCGGCCTCCCTGGGGGCGACCTTCATAGACGGCGATGATCATCATTCACCCGCCAATGTGGCCAAGATGGCCAGCGGAACCCCGCTTGACGATGATGATCGCCGGGAATGGCTGGACACGCTTGCTGGCCTGTTTGCCGAGTACTACCGAGCGGACCGCTCGGTAGTGATTGCCTGTTCGGGCCTTAAAAAACGCTACCGTGACCGCCTGCGCGTGGGAGATCCGGGGCTGCGTATACTCTACCTGGAAGGCAGCCGTGATCTTCTGCATGAGCGGCTCACTACACGGGCGGGTCACTTTTTCAAGGGCGATACAATGCTGGCAAGCCAGTTGGCCGACCTGGAACCTCCGGATCCGTCAGAGGCGGTTAGCCTCTCGATTGCGTTAAACCCTCATCAGATTGTGCACGAATTTATCGCGACACTGTCTGCATCGGCCAGGCCCCCCTACTAAGCGGGCATCGTCTTCGGGTCAAGGTTTCGTTAGGCTAAGGTCCCTGACATCTGTTGTAGAAGGCCTTCGATTGAAAAAAAAGCGACCCACCTTGCAGGATATCGCGGATCGCGTTGGCGCCACCAAGATGACGGTGAGCCGCTGCCTGCGCGACCCTGAAACGGTGTCTGAAGGCTTGCGCGAGCGCATCTTTTCGACGGCGGAAGACATCGGCTATATTCCCAACCGTGCGCCCGACTTGCTCTCCAGGGCCACTAGCCACTCGATAGGCGTGCTGGTGCCATCGCTCACCAACCAGGTGTTTGCCGACGTTATCGTCGGCATCGAAACCCTGACGGAACCCGCCGGCTACCATCTGATGCTGTCCCACTATGGCTATAGCCCCGAGCTTGAAGAGCGCAGCCTGGCGTCGTTGCTTTCCTACAATGTCGACGGTGTGATTCTCTCCGACCGGGATCATACCGACCGCAGCCTGCGGATGCTGGAAACCGCAGGCATTCCGATTGTTGAAATCATGGACACTCACCGTGCGCCACTTCAGCAGGCGGTGGGCTATGACAACGTCCGTGCGGCTTTTGACATGGTCAGCGAGATGATTCGCCGCGGTCGGCGGCAGGTCATTTACCTGGCGGTGCGGCTTGACGAGCGTACCCGGCAGCGCGAGCAGGGCTATCGCGATGCCATGGAGGCCCATGGCCTGCCGCCCGTGACGCTGTACAGCACTCTGCGCTCTTCGTATACCGTGGGGGCGTCGCTGCTAGAACAGATCATGTGCGAGTATTCCGGCGCCGATGGGGTCTTCTGTACCAATGATGACGTGGCAGTAGGGGCCTTTTTTGAATGCCAGCGGCGTGGCATCAAGGTTCCCGAACAAATGGCGATTGCGGGTTTTCACGGTCACGACGTTGGCCAGGCAATGACCCCTCGGCTCGCCAGTGTGATCACACCCCGCCAAGCTATCGGCAAGGCGGCCGCCCAGGCGCTGCTGGCACGTATCGAAGGCGCCCCGGTAACGCACAAGGTGGTCGATCTGGGCTACGCCATTGAAGCAGGTAGCACCCTGTGAACCCTTCACGTCTGGCGAAGCGGCAGGCAACTGGCTAAAGTAAGCGTTTTCTTTAAAGGGGGCCGCCATGAAGATTGTCCAGCTGAACGTTTACCCGGTTAAATCACTGCAGGGAATCACCCTGGAGCAAACCCGGCTACATGCGCATGGGCTTGCCTGGGATCGCCGCTGGATGCTGGTCGACGACCGGCAGCGGTTTGTGACCCAGCGCCAGTTGCCCGCCCTGGCGACGATTGGCGTTGCACTGACCGACGACCACCTGGTGCTCTCACATCCCGACGTCGAGCCACTGAGCGTACCGCTGGCAGAGCCGGAAGGTAATCTACGCCTGGTTACCGTCTGGGATGACCACTGCAAAGCGCTTCCGGAAGGCCCAGAGGTCACACAATGGCTCGAAGCCGCGCTCGGCGAGCAGGCCCGGGGGATGAGCCTGGTGCGCTTTGCCACCGAGTTTACCCGTGCCGTTGAGGATGATTTTCTCGACGGCGGGGCGGCACATACCTATTTTTCCGACGGCTACCCCTTTTTGTTGACCACCACCGGCTCGCTCGACGCCTTGAACGACGCCTTGACAGCGGGTGGCCATGCGCCGGTGCCCATGAGCCGCTTTCGCCCCAACGTGGTGATCGAGTGTGATACCCCCTGGGCGGAAGACCGCTGGGCCACGTTAAGTGATTCAACGGGGACGTTTCAGTTTACGCTGCGTAAACCCTGCCAGCGCTGCAAGATCACCACCATTGACCAGCAGACAGCGTCGGTTCCCGAGCCGGGCGAGCCGTTGAAAACGCTGCTGGCGCTGAATACCCAGCCTGCCTTGAAAGGCGCCCACTTTGGGCAGAATGCCACCTTGACCAGCGGCGACGGTGCGATTATCCGGGTGGGGGCGGCGCTTGAGGCAAGCGAGCGCGACGCCTGAAACGTAACAGGCGCGTGGCAATCGCGGTGCCCAGTAGCGTGATCAGCATCCCCGCGATAATTTGCAGGCTGAGCGTCTCGCCCAGCAGCAGGTAGCCCCAAAGCAAGGCGCTGACCGGTACCAGAAACGTGACGGTGGATGTTGCGGTGGCGCCTGCGCTGGCAAGCAAACCAAAGTAAAGCAAAAACGCCAGCGTGGTGCTTAGTACCGCCAGGGCCAGCGCGTTACCCCATGCCAGCGGTGAAATAGGCTCGCCAGGCCACAGTACAATACCGGGTATCAACAGCACGGTGGCCGACATTGCACAGCTGCCGGCCGCCAGTACGCGGCTGGGTAGATGGCTCAAGCGGGTTTTTGAATAGTTACCGGCGATGCCATAGCAGAATGTCGCCCCCAGCACCGCCAGGATAAACCAGCCGTCACCGCCTACCGCGAAGTCGAGGCGATTGGCCGACAGTACGTAAACGCCCACCAGTGCGAGTGCCAGTCCCAGGTATTGCTGGCGAATGATCGGCGTGGCAAAAAATAATGCCCCGATAAGCGCGGTAAAAATCGGTGTGGTGGCATTGATCAGCGAGGTGAACCCCGCTTCCAGGCGCGTCGTCGCCAGGGCCAGCAGCGAGAAGGGCAGGACGTGGTTGATAATGCCAAGCAGCAGAAGCGGCCCCTTGTGCTGCCATATCAGATGCAAGTAGCGGGCGCTGAGCAGAAACGGCAGTAACAGTAATGCGCCTATCCCCATACGCACCAATATCAGCGGAATCGGACCAAACTCGGGCACGGCGACGCGCATGAAAATAAACGATAATCCCCAGAGGGAGGAAAGCAGCATTAATTTCAGCGCATCTGCCGACGACATGGTGAGTCCTTGCACAAAAGGGTGGGCATTGAGCCGACAGCTTACGACCGTCTTGGCGCCAATGGAACCTGGGCTGTCGGCAGGGCGATAAAAATCAGCTACGCTGGTGAGGTAGCTGTCGTTATCGACGGCTCCATCAGTAACCTGACATTTGACGCGAAAGGAGCTATCCATGGATCGTAAAGCAAGCGCACGTTGGGAAGGTGGACTGAAAGATGGCCGTGGCCATGTTGCCACGGAAAGCGGTGTCCTCGACGCCAGCTATTCCTTCAAGAAGCGCTTTGAAGACGAGAAAGGCACCAACCCTGAAGAACTGATCGGCGCCGCCCACGCCAGCTGTTTTTCGATGGCCCTGTCGATGGTGCTGGGTGAAAAAGATCTAACCGCCACCTCTATCGAGACCAGTGCCAATGTGACGCTCTCCCAGAGCGACGCCGGGTTCGATATCTCGAAAATTCATCTGGACGTTGAAGCGCAGGTGGACGGTGCCGATGATGCAACCTTCAAGGAAGCGGCAGAAACGGCCAAGGCCAATTGCCCCGTCTCCAAGGTGCTTAATGCCGAGATCAGCATGACGGCCAAGCTCAAGCACTAAGCCTTCGCTGACCAAGCTCGAACAACGAGCTGTCTAAGTTGTTGACGCCTTGGCATTTGCCAGGGCGTTTTTGGATTCGTGCATTGCCTAGCGCGCAGGGTCCAATATGCCGCCCAGCGAGGCATTGCGCCGGAACCAGCCGGCGATACTGGCCCGTGCATATCGGGTGGGGAGCACTTCGTGGGGGATGCTTTCGGACATGAAGCAGGCAAAGGTACCCGCTTCCGGTATCACGCGGGCGGTTTCCTGATTCGGTGCGTCGGGATTGTAAAGCACCATTTCGCCGCCGCCATCGGCGGGCCAGTCAGGGTTCAGGTAGCCCACCGTTGAGATCACACGGTTGGCACGACCGCGAAAGCTGTCCAGGTGGCGTTGATAAAATGCCCCCGGCGGGTAGTGGGCAAAATGGGCTTCGTACTCGAATAGCCCAAGGAATAGCGCCTGGTTGAGCACCTGCTGTAACTCTTCCATTGCCATTAAATAGCGCCGCTGGGCTTCGCTTTCGCGGTCGAGCCAATGGATGGCGTCGCCACGCACGTCCTTGCGCAGGTGGTGTTGCTGACCACGGCCGATACCCGCTTCATCCAGCGTATTATGAGCGGCCATATGATGCAGCTCCTGATGAAGGGAATGGCACAGATCAAGGTCGATAACGCCTTGGCCGACATACCAGCCTTGTTCAACCAGTGCATCCACCAGCTCGACCTGGGTGGCGGCTGACAGCAGGGAGGTCGATAAACGCATGCTTGGAATCATTCGTTGGGTCTCAGGAAACGGGAGGACGCGCTGTTGCTGGCCGACGATGGGGTGCTTCTGCGTTCTGGGTAATGGCGCAGGGCACCCGCCGGACGCTGGTAAAGGTCTATCGGCATGGCAAACCCCTCGGCCAGCAGTTCCACCAGCATCATGGCGGACAGGCCCCAAATTACATGGCCGTCGACCTGGTAGCTGGGCACGTAGTGGGCGACGCCATCGACGGTAATCACATCGGTATGCGTGCGCCGGTCATCCAGAAAGTGGCTTAGCGGCACCTCAAAAATGGCGTCCAGCTCACCGGGGTCGGCCACCAGCGGCAGGTCGGGCGGAATAATGCCCACCCAGGGGGTTACCCGGATGCCGTGCAGCGATATCACATCGGATAAACGCCCCAGTGCCGTGACGTGCCCCGGGTCGAGGGCAACCTCTTCCTGGGCCTCACGCAGCGCCGTGGCATAGAGATCGCGGTCGTACGGCTCGCGCATGCCGCCGGGGAAGGCCACCTGACCACTATGGGTGCTGAGGTGGCGGGCGCGCCGGGTAAACAGCAGGGTCGGGTCCGGGCGCTCGACGATGGGCAGCAAGACAGCCGCCTCGGGCAACCCAGCGTGGTCTAGCCGTTGAGGGGAGAGTTGTTGCAGCCGGTTGCGAAGTGTCTCTAACATGTGGCATCCATAAGCATTGTTACCTTTTCCCAGCAGCCGTAGAGAAATCGCGATGAACTTTTGCAGCCAGTGTGGCAATACCGTCCGTTTTGCCGTTCCTGAAGGCGATGATCGCCCGCGCTATCTGTGCGATGCCTGCGGCACCATCCATTATCAGAACCCCCGCATTGTGGCGGGCACCTTGCCCGTCAGCGGTACCAAGATATTGCTATGCAAGCGCGCCATTTCGCCGCGAAGAGGGTACTGGACCCTGCCGGCCGGCTATATGGAAAATGCCGAAACCACCGAACAGGCCGCTACTCGCGAAACCCGTGAAGAAGCCTGCGCTGAGGTGGCGTTGGCCAATCTCTACACGCTGATCGATTTACCGCATATCAACCAAGTTTATATGATTTTTCGGGCAGAGCTGACCGGCGGCTTCAACGCCGGACCGGAAAGCCTCGAGGTGGCGCTATTCGAGGAAGATGAAATTCCCTGGGACGAGCTTGCGTTTCCTACCATTGAGCAAACGCTCCGACACTTCTATGCCGACCGCGTCCGTCATGAATACCCGCTGCATATCAGCGCCATCAACCCAGAAGACCGTGAGCGCTACGCCGGTAGTGCCTGAGAGGCCCTAGAGATCGGCCAGTGCCCAGACATCATAGGCAACTTCTTCATAGGGGTGCGCCAGTTTCAACGCGGCAATAGCGGCTTGAATATGGTCGTCGTCGCAAACCAGCTCAACCTTCAGTTCGTCCACGAACTCAAGCGCGCCTACCTTGCCAATATGCGGGTCTGCTCCGTCAAGCGGGCGGAACTGACCCGTCCCTGGCGTTTGGAAACAGCAGGCCTCGTAGTCGCCAATGCGCCCTGCGCCGGTTTCAAATACCGCTTCCTTGACAGTTTCCGCGTCTTCAACGGGGACAAAAAATGCCAGCTTATACATAGGTTAACGCCTCCAGGTTCCACCATGGTGTAGGGTTGCGCTATCGTCATATTAGCGAATAGGCGACTTCTGGTCTTCCCGTTGACTTTGTATGATGCAATTTAACCACCTGGGTAGCGAGCCGGTGAATGGATAAATTTGAGGTAAAAATAGATCAGGCGGCCAGGGCTGCCTGGATGTCTTACGTCGGCGGTATGACGCAGGATGACATTGCCACTCAACTGGGCGTCTCAAGGCCCGGGGTGCAACGGCTGCTGGCCCTGGCCCGGCAGGAAGGCCTGGTAAAGGTACATATCGATCACCCGATCTCCACCTGCATGGCGCTGGGCAATGCATTGCGCGAGCGCTTTGGGTTGGCTTACTGCGATGTGGTACCCGCTGACAGCCAGGCCCCTGAAAGTGCTGCTTATTATCTGGCCGTGGCTGGGGCGGAACGGCTTTCCCGGCTCGTTGAGCGTAGCGAACCGCTGACGTTGTCATTGGGTACAGGCCGCTCGGTTCGCGCGGCGGTAGAAGCGCTGAGCCGCGTTGAGCGCCCTCAGCACCGATTCGTTTCGCTGGTGGGCAATGTGGCCCGGGATGGCTCGGCAAACCGCTACGACGCGGTGATGGTGCTGGCGGATAAAACCGGCGGCGAACGCTTCTTGCTGCCTGCCCCGGTAGTGGCCGAGTCTCTTGATGAGAAAAAGGCCATGCTGTCGCAGCGCCTGTTCAAGGCGATTGCCGATGTGGCCAGAGAGTCCGAGGCAGCCTTCATTGGTGTGGGGCGCATCGATCGTCAGGCGACGTTGTTCCAGGATCATTTCATCAGCGAAGAAGAGCTCGATGAGCTGCTTGGCTTGGAGGCCGTGGGCGAGCTGCTGGGCTGGCCGCTCAATCGACAGGGGGAAGTGATCGACTGCTCGATTACCCGCCGCGTCACAAGCCTGCCCCTTGAGCGCTTTGGCAAACACATGATGGTGGCGATAGCGGGGGGAAGTGACAAAGCCCCCGCCATTCATGCGGCATTGAAAGGTGGCTGGCTGAAGGGCTTGATCACCGATGAGATGGCTGCCCGGCACATTGTCAATACGGAAGAACTGGGAGCGCTCTGAGACAATTATATGGCAGCGCAACATGCTGTTTTGCTGATTAATTAGCGTAAAGTCTTAGTGGCGGGGCTTTGCTTTTTTTTGGCTTTCGTACGATCATTTGTTCGAAAGATGATCAATGAGATCAAATTGAAAGATGCATCTGGCGATAACAATGCCAATCAAGCCCACAGGAGTGCCTTATGCGACTTGCACGTCACTTACCCCTTACCAGCCTAGCGGCGGCCATCGCCTTCGCTGGTCAGGCCCAAGCAGAAACCGAACTGACCGTTGCAACGGTCAACAATAATGACATGGTCATCATGCAAAGCCTCACGGATGTCTTTGAGGAGGCGCATCCCGACATTACTCTGGACTGGGTGGTGTTAGAGGAAAATGTGCTGCGCCAGCGCATGACGACCGATATCGCCACCGGTGGTGGCCAGTTCGATGTGATGACCATTGGTACCTATGAAGTGCCGATCTGGGCAGAGCGTGGCTGGCTGTCACCACTGGATAACCTGCCCGAGGATTATAACGAAGACGATTTGCTGGCCTCGGTCCGCGATGGCTTGAGTCATGACGATACGCTTCACGCGCTACCGTTTTATGCCGAAAGCTCGATGATGTACTACCGCACTGACCTGTTCGAGGAAGCGGGCATCGAGATGACCGAGCAGCCCACCTGGGAAGAAGTGCGCGAATGGGCTGGTGAACTGCACGGCATGAAAGAGGACCTGGCGGGTATCTGCCTGCGCGGCAAGCCCGGTTGGGGTGAGAACATGGCATTTGTCTCCACCCTGGTCAACACCTTTGGCGGGCGCTGGTTTGACGAAGACTGGAACCCTGAGCTGAATTCCGAGGAATGGACGACCGCCGTCCAGTTCTACGTTGACCTGCTCAATGATTATGGCCCTGCCGGTGCAAGCTCCAACGGTTTTAACGAAAACCTGGCGCTGTTCTCACGCGGCAACTGCGGCATGTGGGTGGATGCCACTTCAGCGGCGGGTAAGCTGTACGATGAAGACGAGTCTGACGTCGCTGATAGCTTAGGCTTCGCACCTGCCCCAGTTGCCGAAACGCCGAAAGGCTCGCACTGGTTGTGGTCCTGGGCGCTAGCCATCCCAGCCTCGTCCGAAAACCAGGATGCCGCTCGTGAGTTTATTACCTGGGCGACCTCGCAAGAATACGTTGAGCTGGTCGGTGAAACCGAAGGCTGGACGAGCGTACCTCCCGGCACGCGTGAATCCACCTACGAAGACGAGCGTTATACCGACGCGGCCCCGTTTGCCAACTTCGTGCTCCAGGCGATTCAGGATGCCGACCCCACCGACTCGACGCTCGAACCCAACCCCTATGTAGGCGTTCAGTTCGTGGGCATTCCCGAGTTCCAGTCGATTGGTACCCGGGTCGGCCAAAGCATTGCAGCGGCGCTAACCGGTGATAGCACGGTGGAAGAGGCGCTGGACAACGCTCAGCGCGCCACTGAGCGCACCATGCAGCGGGCAGGTTACTTAGACTAACGAGGCTAACGCCTGAGCCCTCGCGCTCAGGCGTTTTTCTTGCGCATTCTGGTAGGTACTTCCATGAATAAAACACGTGCTTCCGGCCGCACCGTCGGCGGGCTAAGAACGCTGTCGCTTCAAGCTCCCGCTGTGACGCTATTGCTGCTGTGGATGATCGTGCCACTGGGCATGACCATCTGGTTTTCACTGCAGCGCTATAACCTGTTAATGCCGGAAATGACCGGTTTCGCCGGGTTTGAAAACTACCAATACTTGTTAACCGACCGGGCGCTATGGGCGGCGATGGGCAATACCCTGCTGCTGGTCGGCTGGGTGCTGGTGATTACCGTAGTGGGCGGCACGCTGCTGGCTGTGCTGTTTCAGCAGGAGTTTGCCGGGCGGGGCATTGCCCGCGTGCTGGCCATTTCACCGTTTTTTGTGATGCCCACCGTCAGTGCTTTGGTGTGGAAAAACATGATGATGCACCCGTCCAATGGGGTGCTGGCCTGGCTGGCCGAGTCGTTTGGCCTGCCCGCACTGGATTGGTTTTCGTCGCTACCGCTGACCTCCATCGTGATTATCGTGGCCTGGCAGTGGACACCGTTCGCGCTCTTGATCCTGCTGACGGCCATGCAGTCGCTGGATGAGGATCAGGTCGAAGCCGCCCGCATGGATGGCGCGGGGCCGGTCGCCATTTTCTTCTTCATCACGCTGCCGCACCTCAAGCGTGCCATCAGCGTGGTGATCATGATCGAGATGATTTTTCTGCTGACCATCTTTGCAGAAATTTTTGTCACCACCTCCGGCGGGCCAGGTCTTGCCACGACGAACCTGGCCTATCTGATTTATATCCGTGCGCTGTTGGATTTCGATGTCGGCACGGCCTCCGCCGGTGGGGTGATCGCGATCATTCTCGCCAATATCGTCGCCATTTTCCTGGTCCGCATGGTCGCCAAAAACCTGGAAGAGTAACCGGCACGTAAGTGTCCTGGGAGTGTTGTGATGACAAGCTTACGTTCCACTAACAGCAAAAAACTACTGCTGACGGTCTTTGGCTGGTCGGTGGCCTTGGTGATTTTCTTCCCCATCCTGTGGATGGTCCTGACCGGCTTTAAGACCGAGACGGCGGCGATTGCCGACCCGTCGTTTATTTTTTCGCCGACCCTGGAAAGCTATCAAGCGGTTCAGGAACGTTCGGGCTATGTACGGTTTGCCCTCAATAGCGTCGCGGTGGCCTTTGGCTCGACACTGCTGGCGCTGTTGATCGCCATCCCCTCGGCCTATGCGATGGCGTTTTTGCCGACCAAACGAACCAAAGGCACTTTGCTGTGGATGCTGTCCACCAAGATGCTGCCACCGGTCGGCGTGCTGGTGCCGATCTATCTCATCTTCCGCGATGTGGGGCTGCTGGATACCCGCACCGGTCTGATCATCATCTACACGCTGATGAACCTGCCAATCGTGGTATGGATGCTTTACACCTTCTTCAAGGACATGCCCAAGGACATCCTCGAAGCCGGCCGCATGGACGGCGCCACGACGTTTCAGGAAGTGTTCTTTCTGCTCTTGCCACTGACGCTGCCGGGGATTGCCTCGACGGGCTTGCTGTCGGTCATTCTGAGCTGGAATGAAGCGTTCTGGAGTCTCAACCTCACGTCGTCCAAAGCGGCGCCGCTAACCGCTTACATCGCCTCGTTCTCAAGCCCCGAAGGGCTATTTTGGGCCAAGCTGTCGGCGGCCTCCACGATGGCCATTGCGCCCATCCTGATCTTTGGCTGGATGACCCAAAAGCAAATGGTGCGCGGCCTGACCTTTGGTGCCGTCAAGTAAAGGAGTTTTTCCATGGCAACCTTACAACTTAATAATATTACCAAGCAGTTTGGCGACACCGAGGTCATCAAGGGCATTGATCTTGACGTAGAAGATCGGGAATTTGTGGTCTTCGTCGGCCCTTCAGGCTGCGGCAAATCCACCCTGATGCGCATGATCGCCGGGCTGGAAAGCGCCACAGGCGGCGATATCCTGATTGACGGCCAACGGATGAACGACGTCGGTCCGGCCGATCGCGGTCTCGCCATGGTTTTCCAGAGCTACGCGCTTTACCCGCACATGACGGTGGAAGGCAACATGGGCTTCAGCATGCGGTTGGCAGGCGTTTCCAAAGAGGAACGGCGTGCCAAGGTGTTGGAAGCGGCCAAGATTCTGCAGCTCGAACCGCTGCTGGACCGCAAGCCCAAGGCACTGTCCGGTGGCCAGCGTCAACGCGTCGCCATTGGCCGCGCGATTGTCCGCAACCCGAGTATTTTCCTGTTTGATGAACCGCTTTCCAACCTGGACGCCGCGCTGCGCGTTCAGATGCGAATCGAGCTGGCGCGGCTTCACGACGAGCTCGATGCCACCATGATCTACGTCACCCACGACCAGATCGAGGCCATGACCATGGCGGATAAGATCGTCGTGCTGCGCGATGGCGTGGTCGAGCAGGTGGGCTCGCCGATGGCGCTGTATCACCATCCCCAAAACCGTTTTGTCGCCGGGTTTATTGGCTCGCCGAAGATGAATTTTTTCGACGTGACGCTGGTGGGCGTCAAGCCTGACGGAGTAAGTATTCGGATGCCAGGGGGCGGCGAGCGCCATGTGCCGGTGGACGGTCAGCACCTGGGCGCCAACGCAACGCTGGAGCTGGGTATTCGGCCCGAGCACCTGGTGCTTGAAGAGCAGGGACCGCTGGTCGGGAAAATACAGGTGCTGGAACGTCTTGGCGGCCAAACCTCGCTCTACGTGCAGATGGCCGACCAACTCGTCACCATCATGGCCGACGGCGATGTGGCCTATCGGGTTAACGATACGGTGCATTTTGGGTTTGCCCCTGAGCGGGCTCACCTGTTTGATGCTGACGGTCAGGCCCTACCGAGTTTGCAGCAGCACCCGCTGGCGGGGCTCACACGCGAGGACAATCGCGCCAACGGGGACAATGCGTCTTCCGAGGCGTCGGTATGACGGCGCTTATTTTCGACTGTGACGGTGTTCTCGTCGATAGCGAAGCCTTGGCCGAAGGCACCCTGGCCGAACACCTTGGCCGCTGGCTGCCGGACATTGATATTGAACAATCGCTTGGACAGGCGTTGGGCATGACCACGGCCAACATTCTGCGTCACGCCGAGCAGTTAAGCGTCTATCCGTTACCCCCGAATGCGGCGGAGCGGGTCGATACCGCCATCGAGGCGAGGTTGGCCCGCGAGCTCATCGCCATCGATGGTGCTGAAGCCGCTGTGCGCGCGGTGTCACTGCCCAAGGCGGTGGTTTCCAACAGCCGCCGCTGTCGAGTATTGGCATCACTTGCGGGTACCGGGCTGGATGCCGTCCTCGGCGATGTGCCGATTTTTACCGCCGAACAAGTGGCGCGTCCCAAGCCAGATCCCGCGCTCTATCAACTGGCGGCCGCGACCCTTGGAGAAGCCCCCAGTGACTGTCTGGTAGTGGAGGACAGTGTGGCCGGTGTCACGGCGGCCACTGCCGCGGGTATGTGGGTGATTGGCTTTGTGGGGGCCAGCCATGTCGATGAAGGCCAATCGGAGCGACTTCGTCAGGCGGGTGCCTGGCGCATCTTGCCGCATATGCAGGGGCTAAATGATCTGGTTGACGAATGGCAGGGGATCATCAGCCTGGGAGGAGCCAATGAAGCTAACCAATAAAGTGGCCGTGGTGACCGGTGGTGCCAAGGGGATTGGGCTGGCGATTGCCAAGCGCTACCTGGCTGAAGGAGCCAGCGTGGTGGTGGCCGATATCGACGCGGCGGCGATTGACGAGGCTGTCAGCCAACTGCGTCAGGGGGTGGGTGCCGAGCGGGTGCTGGGCGTTGAGCTCAACGTCTGCGAGTCGGCGTCCATCGACGCCATGGTGGCCCAAGTGCAGGCGCGCTTCGAACGCATCGATATCCTGGTCAATAACGCCGCCGTCTTCGACCTGGCCCCGGTGCTTGAGGTGACCGAGGCAAGCTTTGACCAGCAGTTTGCGGTCAATACCAAGGGGCTGTTCTTTACCCTGCAGGCGGTCTCCAAGGCCATGGTGGACCAGGGGCAGGGTGGCAAGATCATCAATATGGCGTCCCAGGCGGGGCGCCGTGGTGAAGCGCTGGTGAGCGTTTACTGCGCAAGCAAGGCAGCGGTCATCAGCCTTACCCAGTCCTGTGGACTGGACCTGATCAAGCACGGCATCAATGTGAATGGCATTGCCCCCGGCGTGGTGGATACGCCGATGTGGGAAACCGTGGATGCGCTGTTCGCCCGCTATGAAAACCGCCCCTTGGGCGAGAAAAAACGCCTGGTCGGTGAAGCCGTGCCGTTTGGTCGCATGGGCACGCCGGAAGACCATACCGGGGCGGCGGTCTTCCTGGCCAGCCAGGACAGTGACTATGTGGTCGCCCAGACGCTCAACGTCGACGGCGGCAATTGGATGAGCTGATTTGCCATGACACCGGATATCGACCATATCAGCCGTCAGATCATCCAGGCGGCAACCGGCATTCCCCGCTATATCGTCGCTTTGGCGGGGCCGCCCGGTGCAGGCAAGTCCTACCGCAGCGAACAGCTGTGTACCGCAATCAACGAACAACTGCCCGGTCAGGCGGGTGTGGTGCCGATGGATGGCTACCACTTCGATAATGCCGTGCTTGGCGAAGCGCAACTGCCGCTCAAGGGCGCACCGCATACCTTCGATGTGGAGGGGTTGCGTGTCGACCTGGAGCGCCTTCGCCGCGCCGACCAACCGGTCGCTGTCCCCGTGTTCGACCGTCCGCTGGACCTGGCGCGCGCCGGTGGGCGACTCATCAGCCTTGAGCAACGCATCGTGATTGTCGAGGGCAACTATTTGCTGCTCGACCGACCGGTATGGCGCGACCTGCGGTCCTTGTTTGACTGGTCGCTGATGCTAGATGTCGATGATGACGTCTTGGCGCAGCGCCTGGTGGCCCGCTGGCTAGCCATGGGCCAGGACCGCACCGGCGCGCTCGAGCGTACCCATCAAAAAGACATGCTCAACGCCCAACTGGTGAAAACAGCCAGTTTTTCACCGGATCAGTACTGGCGTTAGCCCGTCATACCCCACGACTAACCTGGAGAGCGATAATGACCCAGCTCAATAATCACAATGTGGGCAAACTAGGCTCCCCCATTGCGACCCCGCAATATGACCGCAGCGCCTTCACTCCTGGCATCGTGCATATCGGCGTAGGCGGTTTTCACCGCGCCCATCAAGCGATGTATCTGGACGCCCTGATGAACCGCGGCGAAGCGCTGGATTGGGGTATTGTCGGAGTGGGGGTGATGTCGGGTGATAAACGCATGGAGCAGGCGTTAGCCGCTCAGGACCACCTTTACACCCTGGTCGTCAAACACCCGGATGGCCGCTTTGAGCCGCGGGTCATCGGCAGCATGGTGGATTATCTTTTTGCACCGGAGGCGACTGAAGCGGTGATCGAACAGATGGCCGATCCGGCGATTCGCATCGTGTCGTTGACGGTCACCGAAGGCGGTTACAACTTCCACCCGGTGACTGGCGAGTTCGATCTGGATAATCCACAAATACGCGACGACCTGGCCCACCCCACCCAGCCCTCATCCAGCTTCGGTCTGGTGGTGGAGGCGCTGGTACGCCGCCGCGAGCGCGGTATCGCCCCTTTTACGGTCATGTCC
>NZ_LYXG01000014.1:0-71665 GCF_001663515.1 Halomonas sp. G11 | reverse complement strand
GGGTAACCGAATTAACGCCCGTCAGACGGGAAACTTCCCGAATGGGATAAAGTGGGGTATCGGGTGGGTGGGTCGCCTTATTATTCATGGGCGCCATTGCCTCTTCGTTGTCTGCGGAGCCAAGCCGCATGGGCCTATCGTAGTTTGCTGCGGCGGGCGATGTGGTTTGCTATCCATAGCAATTACCTAATATCTAATTAACCGATCAACAATCTTGAATAACTAACGCTCCTTTGTACAACTTGTAGGCTCAAGGTACAACCTTTGGATTCACTTGTTAGGTTGTGATTAGCCAGCCCTGTTATGTACCGACCGATCTATTAACGCCTGGGCCAACTGCGTTCCAGAGACCCATGCCGACTCCACGCGGCTGGCCGTGAAACTGTCACCACACATGGCAAGGCCGCTGTCGCTGTATAGGAATAAACGGTCATCGGCCGTGCTTGGCTGAGCGTAACGCCAGCGGTGCGCGCCGCTGCTAACCCGCAACGGTAACGGCGTGCCTGCCGGAAACGATGCAGTAAAGGCTGCCCACAGTAACTCGGCAACCGCTTGGGGGTCGTCTTCCAGGTGGGTCTCGCTCCAGTCCAGGTGCGCCATCAGGCTGAGGCTTTCAGGCTGCCGCTCGCGGCCCGGTTTGGTCTGATTGCGCGACACCAGGCGCAGCGCAGGGTGGTCAATACGGGCCATCTGCCAGTCACTCTGACCGCCTGGCGGAGTGGGCAGGGTGGCATCCAGCACCGCCCAGGCCGCCCAGCAACTGCGCTGGTCACGCGCACGGCATGCCTCAGCCAGTGTCGCCTCCCAGGGCGCTACCAGGGGCAACGCCTGCGGCGGCGGTGTGGTTAACACGACATGGTCGAACGGGCCGTCACCACGCCCCTGTGCATCTTGAAGCTGCCAGCCGTTGGGTGAGCGTTGCAACGCCTCGATGCGTGTCGCCAGGTGCAGCGCCGTTTGGGGATACGTCTGGAACTTATCTGCCAGGTGGCGGGTAACCGCGCTCATGCGGGGTACGCCGGTGTAGCGGGTGTGGGGGTCATGATGCAGTTGCCAGCCGCTTGAACTAGCCTGATAGCTGACGATCGGCCAAGGCGCAACGAGCCCTGACGAAAGCCAGTCGGCAACGGCGTCCCTGAAGGCTGGATCGCGCACGGTAAATGCCTGGGCGCCCAGGTCAAGCTGCGCCTGGTCAAGGCGCTTGGTCGACATGCGACCGCCCGGGCCGCGCGCTTTATCAAATACCGTCACCGCCACACCGTGTTCCGCCAAGCGGTTGGCGCAGGCCAGGCCCGCCATGCCGGCACCGACAACGGCGACGTTCGAGAGAGGAGCAGAGGTGACGGTTGTCATGGTGACCTGATGGGTAATTTGCCCGACGCAATGTCAATAATGGGCATATATTAATGTACGAATCATTCTATGTGTAATAGTTTTGTATAGATAAGTCGAAATGTAAACCTTCAAGAGCGTAGCTCGCTCGTCGACATCAAAAGGGAGAAACACCATGCGTGTACTAGTGACCGGCGGCAGTGGTTTTGTCGGCCAGCGACTCTGCCCGGCGTTGATAGCGCAGGGGCATGAGGTGCAGGTGGTTTCCCGTACGCCTCATAAAGTACGCGATCGTCTTCCCCGGGAATGTGACATCCGTGACAGCGCCCAGGCGTTCATCGACAGCCCGCCGGATGCATTGGTCAACCTGGCGGGCGAGTCAATTGCGGCCAAGCGCTGGAGCGATACCCAGAAAGCGAGGCTGATTCGCTCGCGGGTCGAGATGACCGAACAGCTCGTCTCGCTGTGCGAGCAACTGGGCGAGAACGGCCAGCCGCTGCCCCAGGTGCTGGTCAGTGGTTCCGCGATGGGCTATTACGGTGATCAGGGTGAGAAGCGCGTCACCGAGGAAACCTCGCCCCACGATGAGTTTGCCCACCGGCTATGCGCCGAATGGGAAGCCGCGGCCAAGCCCATTGAGGACATGGGCGTGCGCCTGGCGATTTTACGCATCGGGCTGGTATTGGGGGCGGGCGGCGGCACCCTGCAAAAGATGCTGCCGCCCTTCAAGCTGGGGCTGGGGGGCCGTTTTGGCGACGGCAGGCAGTTCATGCCCTGGATCCATCGTGACGACCTGGTCGAGGCGATCATCTTCCTGCTCGATGACGCCTCGCTGTCAGGTGCCTTCAACGGCAGTGCGCCGCATCCTGTGACCAATGCCGAGTTCACCCGGACACTGGCCAGGCAACTGCACCGCCCGGCGGTATTGCCGGTGCCCGCCTGTGTCTTGAAAGCGGGCTTGGGTGAGATGTCCCAGCTGTTGCTGACCGGTGCCGATATGCGTCCGGAGCGGCTGATCGAGGCCGGATTCACCTTCACCTACCCGACCCTCGACGAGGCACTCGAGGCGATTCTTGGCGACTAGCCGTTGGGATCCACGGTAATGATCACCCGCACGGCATCGAGCCGCAGGCGGGTGTTCTCAATCGCGTCACTGAGGGCCTGGCGTTCCTTTTTCAGGGCGTCGAGCTCTTCGCTGCGTACCGACGGGTTGTGTTCCGCCAGCGCCGCCAGACGGGCAAGTTCCGCGTCCAGCTGAGTGCGCATGCGCGCCTCGGCGGCTTCCACGATGCTGGGGAGTTCGCGTTCGGCTTCCCCTTCCCCCTGTCTGAGCAACCCGCGAAGCGCGTCGTGATGGCGCTTGATCAGGTCACGTGCCAGGGATTTATTGACCTTCTGCAGGTTTTTACCCAGCCCCGTGAAGGAAATCTTGTCGGTCAGGTTGGCCCCCGATTCGTCGAGCAATACGCGCACGGCTGTCGGCGGCAGAAACCGGTTCAGGTGCAGCGATGTGGGCGCTGGGCAATGGGTGCGGAATACCAGCTCGGTCATCAGGCGGCCGCTGGGGATGGCCGGGTGACCCAGCAATGCCAGCGCGGTATTGCCCATGGTGCCGTCAATGATGCGGCCCATTATTTCGCGTAGCAGCGGGTGCTCCCAGGAAAGCCGTTGAATGTCATCGCGGGCGAGTGCCTGATGGCGGTCAAAGGTGGCGGAAAACCCTTCTTCGCCTTTTACCAGCCCCGGCAGGCCGTCCAGCATGTGCTGCCCCGGCTGGAGGTGAAGCAGGCCATTGCCGATCTCCTGGCTATCCACGCCAAACACGTCCAGCGCGCGCTCGACGTAGCGCGGCAGGGCGCTGTCGTCGTCCAGTTCCCGCACCGCCTCGACCACCTGTCGGGCGCGCACCGGACGGCAGGCATTGAGCTCCAGCAGGCGGTTACGGCCGGCATCCCGCTCGGCGAGTTTGGCGACAAACAGCTCACGGGTCTCGGTGATGATCTCATCGAGCATCTCGTCGTCGAGCAGTGCGTCGGCCAGGGCATCGCCAAAGGCGTCAAACAGGTCGCTGCCAATACCATGGGGCGCGCTGAAGGCATCCATGCCCTCGTGATACCAGCGCATCAGGCGTTCGCCGGGGCTGCCGGTAAATGTCGGTACGTGCATCTCGATCGCGTGGCGCTGACCGATCCTGTCCAGGCGGCCAATGCGCTGTTCCAGCTGGTCGGGATGCTGGGGCATGTCAAACATTACCAGGTGACGGCAGAACTGGAAGTTGCGCCCTTCGGAGCCAATTTCGGAGCACACCAGTACCTGGCAGCCGTCTTCTTCATCGGCAAACGCCGCGGCGGCACGGTCGCGTTCGACCAGTGACAGGCCCTCGTGAAACACCGGCGCATGATAGCCGCCCAGCACGCGGAGACCTTCGGCCAGGCCTTCGGCGGTGTCGCGGTGATGGGCAATCACCAGCACCTTGTCGTTGGCGAAACCGGCGTCGCTGTCATCGCTGAGTTTTTCCAGCAGCCAGTTCACCCGCGGGTCGATATGCCACCAGGGTTCGCCGTGAAGCGGGTCGTTACTCAACTCGCGGTAGGCGGCATCCGGGTAGATCAGCACGTCCGGATGATCCATGCCGGTCTCGATCAGCAGCTCGTCCAGGTAGTCGTCGTCGCGCTCCAGCCGACGCTGCATGCGGCGATAGGCCGACGGCAGCGCCAGGGCGTCGAGGTGCAGGCGGCGCTCGGGGAAGCCGCCCACATGGCGGCGACTGTTGCGGAACATCACCCGCCCGGTGCCATGGCGGTCGAGCAGGGCGTCGCGGAGCTGGTCACGGGCAGCGTCTTGCTGGTCGGTACTGGCCTCAGGGTTGCACAGGGTGGCAAGCAGAGCTTGGCTGTCGCGGTCGTCGGCCACGGCCTCCACATGGACGCGTGCGTCAGGCGTGGCGGGCAATGCCTCGAGCGCCTCAATGGCGCTGGCCACTTCACCGTAGTGACGCTCTTCGTCTTTGAAGCGCGCCAGGTCGTGGTAGCGTTCTGGATCGAGCAGCCGCAGGCGGGCAAAGTGGCTTTCTATGCCCATCTGCTCGGGTGTGGCGGTGAGCAGCAACAGGCTGGGAATATCCCTCGCCAGCTGTTCGACGCACTGATAACCGGGGCCGCTGCCCTCGCTGCTCCAGTCGAGATGGTGGGCTTCGTCAACAATCAGCAGATCGAAGTGGCTGGCCTGCGCCTGTTCCTGGCGGTGGGTATTGGCAAACAGCCAGCCCTGGCTGGCCAGCACCAGCTGGGCGCTTTCAAACGGATTGGCGCTGCCGTGGGCCTGACTCTGGGTTTCGTCCAGCAGGGTAACGTTGAGCGAGAAACGGCGCAGCAACTCGACCAGCCACTGATGGGTCAGGCTGTCCGGCACCAGAATCAGCGCCCGTTCGGCGCGCCCGGTGAGCAGCAGCCGGTGCAGTATCAAACCGGCCTCGATGGTTTTGCCGAGCCCGACTTCGTCGGCCAGCAGGACGCGCGGCGCATGGCGTCGGGCGACTTCATCGGCGATATACAGCTGGTGTGGCACCAGGTCGATGCGCGGACCCGCAAAGCCCAGCGCGCTGTGCTGTTCGATACGCTGGTGATGATGCAGGGTACGAAAACGCAGGTCGAACCAGTCGTTGCGGTCGACCTGCCCGGTAAGCAGTCGGTCGCGGGCCTGGTCGAACTGCATGGTGTCGGCGAGCTTGGCTTCCGGCAGTTCGCGCCGTTGGCCCTGGCTGTCCTCGCCGCTGTAAGTGATCAGGCCGTTGGACGTTTGGCTGTCATCGACAATCATCTGCCAGCCATCAGCCGACTGGATACGGTCGCCGCTGCCAAACATGACGCGGGTCAGCGGGGCCTGGCGGGTATTGTAGGTGCGGGTTTCCTGGCTGGCACTGAACAAGATGGTAACGCTTCGGGTGTCGCAGTTAAGCACGGTGCCGAGCCCAAGCTCGGCTTCACCGTCACTAATCCAGCGTTGGCCGGGGGAAAAATCGCTCATGATGCCTCAAGGAAGTCTGCAAAACGGGGGCGTACGCGGCCGGTCATGATGACCGGCAACAAACAGGGCGGGGGATTCTAACGCAAAGGCGCAGGAGGATTAAGGTATATCGTCGTCAATCTTCGAGCCAACGGTCCAGATGGGCCTGGGTAAGCTCGCCCACATGAATATCCAGGGTGTTTCCATCGCCGTCGAACAGCACCGTTGTGGGCAACCCCGGCGCTTCGACGAGCGACATCAGCATTTGGCCGGGGTCGCGCAGGGCGTAGCGGAAGCGCAGCGACTGTTCATCCAGGTAGCGCACAATGGGCAGCAGGTCTTCGCCCTGGTTGGCGACCACCACCGCCACGCCTTCGCGCTGGTCGGCGTCTTCAAGCAGCGGCATCTCGCGCAGGCAAGGCGGGCACCAGGTGGCCCACAGATTGACGATGACTTTATCGTGATCGTCCGCCAGGGAGGGAAGATGTACCGGGTCGCCATCGATATCATCCAGGGTAATGTCGGGCAGGCTTTTCAAGCTCATGTCGCTGCCCAGTGGGGCGAGTGTTACCAGCACCAGCCACAGGCTCGAGGCCCCGATCAGCAGCGCCATGGCGCCGCCCATGGCAATGAGCCGTGAGCGTAGCGACCAGATCGTCCACAACAGGCCTGCTGCCATGCCCCAAAGCCCTTGGTAGCCCGGCTTCCAGAACTTCAGCGTCTCCAGCGGGGCGGTGCTGTAGCTTTCGATATGCAGGGCGATATGACCGAAGCGGGCCGCGATCAGCCAGATGACCACCAGCCCTAGAAACCAGCGCTGATGACGGCGATGGGGGAGTCCCAGTAAATATCGCGTGCTGACCAGCAACGCCAGCGCACAGGCAATGGCGTAAAGGCGGGGCAGCGAAATCAGTAGCGGGCCAAGGGTAATGGCGTTCATGATTTTCCCGTTTAGCAGTTACACTGGCGCACCATACCATGCGAGTTGCAAATTACGGAGACGTTATGCCACCACCCGCTTTCGATAGGCTGCGCGCGCTAGCGATCGGCTCCCAGGCGATCGGCCTGACACTGATTATCACCTTGGAGACGGTAATGGGCAACGCGGCCCGTCCCTGGCAGGGCGTCGTGCTGGCGGCCATGCTGGCGACGGCGCTGACGATCGCACTATTACGCCTTTACCGCCGCAACCTGGCCCGCAAGCGCTGGGCTGAGCGCGTCGATGATGATCGCGACGGCTAGCGTTGGAAAACGTTGCTTGTATTTTTAGCGTTCCAGTTCCAGATTAATAGCAGACCCCAGCGCGAGACGATGGGGCGCTAAATCCTACAGGGAGCGATCAATAAGATGATGAATAAACGCATAATTGCCACGGCGGTGGCCGTTTCTTCACTGGCATTGGCAGGTGCGGCCCAGGCTCAGGTCAAGGTGGGCTTTTTGGGGGGCTTTACAGGCGGTATCGAGAGCCTGACGCCACCGATTTTTGATGGTGCGCAGTTGGCGGTCAAGCAGATTAACGAGCAGGGCGGCCTTCTGGACGGTCAGACGCTGGAAATGCCGTCGGGCGATACCACCTGTTCTGACGCATCGGCCGCCTCGAATTCGGCGGACCGTATGGTCAATTCCGAAGACGTCACGGCCATTGTCGGTGCGCTGTGTACCGGTGCCACCATCGCAGCGGCCAATAATGCGGCGATCCCCGGCGGCGTGCTGATGGTATCACCCGCCTCCACCGCGCCTGCGGTCTCTGAGCTCGACGATAATGACCTGGTGTTCCGCACCGTGCCTTCAGACGCCTTCCAGGGTGAAATGCTGGCCAAGCTGCTGATCGACAAAGGTATCGAAGAAGTCGCCGTGACCTTCGTTAATAACGACTATGGGCAGGGGCTATCCGACGCCTTTACCAACACCTTTGAAGCGGAAGGTGGTAGCGTGGTGGAAAGCCTCGCCCACGAAGACAACCGTGCCGACTACCGCTCTGAACTGGGCATATTGTCGTCGACCGGTGTACAAACCCTCGTCGTGCTGGCCTACGCCGATACATCAGGCCAGACCGTGCTGCGCCAGGCCGCGGAAAGCGGAGTATTCACCCAGTACGTCGGTGCTGACGGCATGGTGGGCAACAGCCTCGTCGAAGCCGTCGGCGCTGGTGTGCTTGAGGGCATGATCGCAACCCGCCCCGGCAGCCCGGATCTGCCCGGCACGGATATCTTTATTGAAGCCGCCGAAGCTGACGGCATAGACCCTGAAGCGGTATTTGCCGCCCAGGCCTACGATGCAGCGTTTCTGGTGGCGTTGGCCATCGAGCAGAACGGCAACGCCGAGCGTGAAGGCTTGTCTGACGCATTGCGCTCTGTGGCGACGGCCCCTGGCGAAACCATTTTGCCCGGTGAGTGGGAGAAAGCTGTCGAGCTGATTGCCCAGGGTGAAGAGATTAACTACGAAGGGGCTTCAGGCAGCCATGAGTTCAACGACAGCGGCGACGTGCCCGGTATCGTTGTGGAAATGACCGTTGAAGACGGCGAGTTCAAACGGGTAGGTGAGCTGGAAGAAGACGCGCTTTAAGCCAGCTAGCGTTGGACCAACACCGCCCCAGCCCAGCGCTGGGGCGGTTTTTTTTGTTCAGTCGTGGTACTTGACGCGCTCTGGCAGCAGTCCTTTAGGCGCGAAGCGTAATACCAGCGTCACCAGCACGCCAATCACCAATACCCTTGCCTGAAGGGCGCGGCTGTCGATGTTGGCAGGGGCCTGCCAGTCGAAGGCAAAGGCACCGAAGGCCACGGCGAGATCCATCAGGTAAAGCGCCAGTGGTTCCGACATGATCCAGATGATATACACCGCGACGGCGCCGAAAATGGTGCCCAGATTATTGCCCGGTCCACCCAGGATCACCATGACCAGGACCAGAAAGGTATGGTTGAGGGGCAGGTAACCGTTGGGGTCGAACAGGCTGTTGAAGCTGGCCAGCATCCCGCCGCCAATGCCCATCAGAATGCAGCCGAGGACGAAAATCTCCAGGCGCCGCTTGTTGATATCCTTGCCCATGGCCGCCGCCGATACTTCATTGTCGCGAATGGCGCGGATCATGCGACCCCAGGGGGCATGGTAAGCCTGATGGAGCAGGAAGAAGATCCCGGCAATGATCACCGCCGTCAGCGACAGGTATATCGCCCGGGAAAGGGTAAACCCCAGCTCCGCCGGTCCGGGCGTTGGCCAGGGCAGTGGCGAGACCGTCGCGGTGCCGCGGGTCAACCAGTCTGAATTTTTAAGGAATGCCTTGATGATTTCGGCGATCCCCAGGGTGGCGATGGCCAGATAGTCGCTGCGCAGGCCCAGGCAGACATGGCCGATGAAGTAGCCCACGACGCCCGCCAGTGCACCGCCGAAGATCCAGCCGAGCCAGGGCGGCAAGCCAAGCCCGCCGACGAAGTCTGCCTGGGACTCAATATCGGCGGTCACGTCGCGCAACAAGCTGATGACCACCATATACAACACAATGGCCAGCAGCACCGCGAACACGGTGCGTACCCGTTTGGGCACACCCAGCCGGGTGAGCTTGGTGGCAGCCACGACCAGCAGGGTGGCCCCAATGGCATACAGCAACACCTTGCCAAGCTCGGCAGGCAGTTGGCTGTTCCAGAAAGCGTCATTGACCGGCACGCTGAACAGCATGGCACTGACGCCGCCCAGGGCGACAAAGCCCATGACACCGGCATTGAACTGGCCCGCATAGCCCCATTGAATGGTCAGCCCCAGCGCCAGCACGGCATAACATGCGGCTTCGACCAGCATCCGCGTACTATAGGCGGCCCCCATTGCCGCATAGACGCCGACAATGGTGATCAGTAGTGCGCCGAACAGGCAAAGTTCGCGCAGTGGCAGTCGCGACGCCCTGGGCGTCGCATCCTGCGGGGTGTAGTTGTTATCAGCCATCAGATCACCTTGCCTTTAAAGATGCCGGTGGGTCGCCAAACGAGGATGGCGACCAGAATGAAAAACGGCACGACGATTTTATACTCGGTCCCTACGAAGGCTAAGTTGGACGGAAGCTCGAGCCAGGTGGGCAGGCTATCGCGGAAGGGGCGCATCAACACGGCCCAGTTGAACACCGCCAGGGTTTCGGCAAAAGCGACCACGAAGCCCCCTGCGACCGCGCCGTAGGGGTGCCCGACGCCCCCCACGATGGCGGCGGCGAAAATCGGCAGCAGCAGGAAAAAGCTCAGGTCGGGTTTGAACGTCACGTCCAGCGACAGCAGCGTACCGGCAATGGCGGCAAGCCCGCCGGCAATCACCCAGGTGACGGCGACAATGGTGTTGGTGTTGATGCCCGAGGCCTGGGCCAGTTCGGGGTTATCGGACATCGCGCGCATGGCTTTGCCGAGCCGCGAGCGGCTCAGGAACAGATGCAGGGCAATGACCGCGACCAGGGTGATCACGAACAGATAAATCTGCGGCTCGGTAATCACGATGGGCACGCGCACGTTCTCAAACGGCAGCATGCGAAAAATTTCCTTGCGGTCGTCGACGTAAAGGCCCTGCCCGCCGGTGCCGGAAAACAGCCGGATAAGCCCCTGCAGAATCAAGGTGACACCCAGCGAGGCAATGACCATGACGATGGGCTTGACCCCGTGTGCGCGCAGCGGCTTGTAAAACACTTTATCAATGCCCACCGCCAGGAAGGCGGTCAGCAGCATGGCAATCGGCAACATGACGATTGCCGTGGGCACGCCGATGCTTATGCCGACGCCGGGAAATGCCGTGGTGAGCAGCAACACCATGAAGGCACCGAAGGTCATCACGTCGGCGTGGGCAAAGTGGGCAAAGCGCATGATGCTGAAAATCAGCGTGACGCCGATTGCCCCGATGGCGTAGATGGCGCCCGTCACGCTACCGGCGATCACGACGTTGTTAACAAAGAAAACCAGTTCATTCACGTTATTGTCCCCTGGGCTATCCGCCCAAAAAGCTTTTCGCCACGTCCGGGTCGGCAAGCAGTGCCGCACCGGTATCGGTAAAGCGGTTTTGACCCGCGGCCAACACAAAGCCCTTGTCGGCAATGGCCAGCGCTTGCTTGGCGTTTTGTTCGACCATCAGAATGCCTACCCCGGCCGCGTTGATATGCTTAACGCGGTCAAAAATCTCGTTCATGTATAGCGGGGAAAGCCCGGCGGTGGGTTCATCCAGCAGCAGCAGGCTGGGTTCGGCCATCAGCGCGCGGCCCATGGCGACCATCTGGCGCTGGCCACCGGACAGCTCCCCTGCGGGCTGATGGCGCTTTTCCTGCAGGGGCGGAAAGAACTCGTAAACCTGGCCCAGCATGCGTTTCACGTTCTGCGGCTTCAGGAAGGCACCCATCTCCAGGTTTTCCTGCACGGTGAGGCTTGGGAAAACATTCTTTTCCTGGGGTACAAAGCCCATGCCGCGCTCAACCAGCTGGTGGGGGGGTAGATTTTGAATGGGCTTGCCGTGGAGCAGAATGTCGCCCTGATTGACGTGCAGAAGCCCGAAAACCGCTTTCAGCAAGGTGGATTTACCGGCCCCGTTCGGGCCGACAATCACCCCGACTTCGTCGGCTTCCAGCGACATGTCCACCCCATTGAGGATATTCATGCCGCCATAGCCGCCATAAACATCGCGCGCTTCGATTAAAGGCATGTTGCAAAAGTCTCTTGTTGATTGCCAACCGATTGCTCGTGGCATTGAGGGAAGCCTGGCGCCTTCATACTTTACGCTGCCCCGGCACCGAAATAGGCTTCGATGACCTCGGGGTTGTTCTGGATGTCCTGAATATGGCCCTCGACCATGACTTCGCCCTGGGCAAGGACGATGACCGGGTCGCAGAGCCGGGCGATCATGTCCATGTCGTGTTCGATGACCAGGAAGGTATAGCCCATTTCGCGATTGAGGCGCTCGATGTTGCCGATCAGGTCGCCAAGCAGGGTGCGGTTGACGCCGGCGGCGATTTCATCGAGCAGTACGACCTTGGCGTTGGTCATCATCGTGCGGCCCAGTTCCAACAGCTTCTTCTGGCCGCCGGACAGGTTGCCAGCCAGCTCGTTGCGCACATGGTGCAGGCCGATAAAGTCGATGACCTCAAGTGCGCGACGGCGCACCTCGGCTTCCTCGCGGCGCACCAGGCCGGGTTTGAACCAGGTCGTGAAGAGGTTTTCCCCGGCCTGCGTCGGCGGGACCATCATCAGGTTTTCCAGCGCGCTCATGTGGGTGAACTCATGGGCAATCTGGAAGGTGCGCAGCAGGCCTTTGTGAAACCGCTGATCCGCGCTAAGCGCGGTAATATCTTCGCCTTCCAGCAGGATACGCCCGCTGTCGGGCTGCAATGCGCCGGCCATCAAGTTGAATAACGTCGACTTGCCCGCGCCGTTGGGACCGATCATGCCGGTAATCGAGCCTTTCTCGACGCGGATAGAGCAGTCGTTGATGACCTGCAGGCCACCAAAGGCCTTATTGGCCTGTTGAACCTCGATAAGCGGGGTCATGGGTTTCCTTGACGGCAGTGATGATCAAAACGTTTGTATGAATCCGATCATAAAATAATTCCCTGTGCCTGGGATAGCGCTACTTTGCGCTACACCGCAGCGGCTTTCCAGCGGGCAACCGTTAAGGTTGCGTTGGGGGAGCTGCTTGGCAAACGCGCCTGGTCAAGATGGCAGGGGCAGGGCAGGCAAGAAAAAGCCCGCTGCTAGGCGGGCTTCGGGAACTTACTTCTTGCTGGAGCGTTTACGCTCGTTTTCCTTGAGCAGCTTCTTGCGCAGGCGAATATGGTTTGGCGTCACTTCCACCAGCTCGTCGGAGTCAAGGAACTCGATGGCCTGTTCCAGGGTGAAGTTGATCGGCGGCGTCAACACGATGTTTTCATCGTTACCCGTCGAGCGCATGTTATCGAGCTTTTTGCCCTTGGTCGGGTTGACCACCATGTCGTTGGCACGGTTGTTGATGCCGATCAGCATGCCTTCGTAGACTTCGGTGGCGTGATCGACGATCAGCTTGCCGCGTTCCTGCAGGGTGTAAAGCGCATAGGCCAGCGCCTTCCCGTCGACCATCGACACCATGACGCCGTTACGCCGTTCGATGGAGGCGTCCGGCTTCAGCGGGCCGTAGTGGTCAAAGCGGCTGGTCAGGATGCCGGTGCCCGAGGTCAGGGTCAAAAACTGCCCGCGGAAGCCGATCAGACCGCGCGCGGGGATGATGAAGTCCAGGCGAACGCGACCCTTGCCGTCCGGGTTCATGTTGGTCATTTCACCCTTGCGGTAGCCAAGCTCTTCCATGATGGCGCCCTGGTGCTGCTCTTCACAGTCGATGATGACTTCTTCGTAGGGCTCCTGCTGTTCGCCGTCGATCTCACGGATGATCACCTCGGGGCGGCCAACGGCCAGCTCGAAGCCTTCACGACGCATGGATTCGATCAACACCGACAGGTGCAGCTCGCCACGCCCGGAGACCTTGAATTTCTCCGGCGTTTCGCCTTGTTCAACGCGCAGCGCCACGTTGTGGATCAGTTCCTGTTCCAGGCGGTCCTTGATATTACGGCTGGTGACGAACTTGCCGTCTTTACCGGCAAACGGCGAGTCGTTGACCTGGAAGGTCATCGAGACCGTCGGCTCGTCAACGGTCAACGGCGGCAGCGCTTCGACGGCGTTGACGTCGCACAGGGTGTCGGAAATCGCCAGGTTCTCGATGCCGGTGATACAGATGATATCGCCCGCGGTGGCTTCGTCGGTCTGTACACGATCGAGGCCCATGTGGGTCATGACCTGGCCGATCTTGCCCTTGCGTGACTGGCCTTCCTTGGTCACCACGGTAATCTGCTGGTTCGGCTTGACGCTGCCGCGGCTAATGCGGCCGAGGCCGATAACGCCGACGTAGCTGTTGTAGTCCAGTGCGGAAATCTGCATCTGGAAAGGCCCGTCACTTTCGACCTTGGGCGGCTCGACGATATCGACAATCGACTGGAACATGGGCGACATGTCGTCGGCCAGCTCGTCAGGATCAGGGCCGGCAATGCCGTTGAGCGCCGAGCAGTAAATGATCGGGAAGTCGAGCTGCTCGTCGGAGGCTCCCAGGTTGTCGAACAGATCGAAGATCTGGTCGATCACCCAGTCGGGCCGTGCGCCGGGGCGGTCAATCTTGTTGACCACAACGATCGGCTTCAGGCCACGGTCAAAGGCCTTCTGGGTCACAAAACGGGTTTGCGGCATCGGGCCGTCAACGGCGTCAACCAACAGCAGTACCGAGTCCACCATCGACATGACGCGCTCGACTTCACCGCCGAAATCAGCGTGCCCGGGCGTGTCCACGATATTGATGTGGAAGTCAGTGCCGTTGCCATCCTGCCACTTGATCGCCGTGTTTTTGGCCAGGATGGTGATGCCACGCTCCTTTTCCTGGTCATTGGAGTCCATGATCCGCTCTTGCCCTTCGGCTTTACGGTCGAGCGTGCCGGACTGGCTCAAAAGTTTATCGACCAGGGTGGTTTTACCGTGGTCAACGTGGGCGATAATGGCAATGTTGCGAAGATTCTCGATCACGACGCGATCCTGCTAGAAAAATAGGGCGGCATTATAGGGTCTCGGTGCGGTCGACTACCAGCACTGTATTGTGCAAGGCATCAATACATTAACTTTTGGCAGTAGTTTTCGCGCTGCTGGCGCATCCGGTAAGATAGACGTTTTCCCAGATGGGGCAAGGACATGAGCATCGGTAACCTGATGCGGCTGCTGAGCGATGGCGAGGTTCATTCCGGTGAACAATTGGGCGAGGCGCTGGGCGTTTCACGCGCTGCCGTTTGGAAACAGCTAAAAAAGTTAGAGGCGCTCGGCGTGTCGCTGGTGGCGGTAAAGGGACGTGGCTATCGCCTCGCCCAACCTTTGGAGCCGCTGGTCGGGGCAAAAATCGTGGAGCGTCTGCCTGCTTCGGCACGCCATCACCTTGCCCGCCTGTTTGTTGAAGACCAGTTGCCCTCGAGCAATGCCTACCTGCGTGAGCGGTTCGAGCAGGGAGCTGGCCATGCAGAGGTGTGCCTCGTCGAGTTGCAAACGGCGGGTCGTGGTCGGCGTGGGCGGGTATGGACAACGCCCTGGGGGCAAAGCCTGATGCTCTCGGTCGGCTGGCGTTTCGAAGCAGGTGTGAATGCCCTGGAAGGCTTGAGCCTGGCCGTTGGCGTGGTGGTCGCCCAGGTGCTTGAGCAGCACGGCGTCGCCCCTCGGTTGAAATGGCCCAACGATATTTTACTGGCACAGCGCGACAGCGATGAATTGGGCAAGCTGGCAGGGATATTGGTAGAGGTGACCGGGGATGCGGCCGGCCCGTGCGAGGTAGTAATAGGGATGGGGATGAACCTCTCGCTGCCCGAGGCAATGCGGGAAGCCATTGAGCAGCCGGTAGCGGCGCTGTTTGATGACTTGCCATCGCTTTCCCGTAACCAGCTGGCGGCGGATGTCGTGGCGGGGCTGCTTGCCATGCTGGCCGGTTTTGAGCAGCAGGGTTTCGCGTCTTGGCGCACTGCCTGGAATGAGCGACACGCTTATGCTGACCAACCCATTCGTGTCACTCAGGGTAGCCAGGTTTACGACGCGGTCGCGGGCGATGTGGACGACAGTGGCAGCCTGTGGGTAACGGCATCCGGGCAGTCAAAGCGCTTGTCGGGTGGTGAAATCAGCGTGCGCAGGCGCTTATGATTCTGGATCTAGATATCGGCAATACCTTGTCCAAGTGGCGCCTGAAAGATGCTGACAGCAGTGAGATACGGTCGCGGGGGGCTGTGTGGACGCGGGAGGAGTGGCGGCCGGGGGCTGACATACCCGATCTCGACGTGGTCGAAGCCGTGCGGATTTCCAGTGTTGCCCGGGCAGCCGTGCTGAATGAGACCGTGGGGCTGCTGCGTCGGCGCGTGCGGAATGTTCACGTTGCCCGTTCAACCGCTGAGGCGCTGGGCGTGGTCAACGGCTACGAAGAACCTGAACGGTTAGGCGTTGACCGTTGGCTGGGTGCGCTGGCGGGCTATCAGCTGGCGGGCGGCTGCTGTGCGGTGGACTGCGGGAGTGCCATCACCATCGACTTCGTGCTGCCAGGCGGGCAGCACCTGGGTGGCTTTATTGTACCCGGCCTGCGCCTGATGAAGGAAAGCCTTAAGCTGGGAACGCGGAACGTGGCGATTGACCCGGAAAGCGAAGCGGATGCCTTGCTGGAGCCAGGACGGCGAACGGTCGACGCCGTGAACCATGGTATTTACATGGCAGCGGTGAGCGCCATCAACCGCATTTACAGCGAGGTGTGCGACCAGGAGGGTGTGGCCCTGCCAATGCTGCTGACAGGGGGCGATGCCCGTGTGGTCTCCCGAGGGGTGCAGGTGCCCCATGCGGTGTGGCCTGATATGGTCTACGGCGGGCTTGAAGCGCGCTTTCCGCTCACCTTTGCCGAACGCGCGGGCAAGATGTCCGGCGCTCCCCGGGTGCCGGAGCCGGTGTCATTGGAAAAAATTCGTGCGGGCCTTGCATTCTCCATGCTGCTTTGACAGAATGCAGCGCGTTCCAAGGCATGCGGGCAGCATTTCTAGGGTGATAAAATCCTATGTTGTTGAAGCCAAAGGTCGTTGTAGTCACTGCAAGTTAAAGTGAGCTTGACACCGCTTTGGAGCTTGGCATAATGTGTCGCCTCAGTTGGAGAGGTTCCCGAGTGGCCAAAGGGAGCAGACTGTAAATCTGCCGCGAAAGCTTCGAAGGTTCGAATCCTTCCCTCTCCACCAGTTTTAAGCGTCAGCGACAAATGTCGATGCCGTAGAATGAAAGCCGGAAGCGGGCGATATAACGAGCAAGCGCGCTGCGGATGATCATTCTGAAGCAAGTTGCGCGGGCGTAGTTCAATGGTAGAACCTCAGCCTTCCAAGCTGATGGTGCGGGTTCGATTCCCGCCGCCCGCTCCAGTTAAGTGCTTGGTTTATATAGGTGCTTAAAGTTAGGTGCCTGGTTTGCGCAAGTGCTTGGTACTTAGTTTGTGTAAGTGCTTGGCTCATGTAGCTCAGGGGTAGAGCACACCCTTGGTAAGGGTGAGGTCGACGGTTCAAATCCGTCCATGAGCTCCATATTCAAAAAAAGCGAGCGATGCTCGCTTTTTTTGTCGCTGCCGCCAGTTGCTTGATGGAAGGTGGTTGGTGTGAGCAAGGGTTGTCAGGCGGCTTTTTGTCCGCTATTATGACGCCCGCTGTTGCGTAGGCTGAAAGTTTCCTGCGTAAATTTTGATACAGGCCAGTAGCTCAATTGGCAGAGCAGCGGTCTCCAAAACCGCAGGTTGGGGGTTCGATTCCCTCCTGGCCTGCCAATCTTCCCCAGATTGGTATGTCTTTTAAAGAATTCCTTTGCCGCTTGCTGCACCCTGAGGAGTCTCGTTTTTATGAAGCCGAGTTCTGTAAAACATGGCGCTGAGGTGCAACAGTCGCGCCATGACGGGCTCAAGTGGGCTGTAGTCATTGCGTTGCTCGTCGTTGCCGTTGTAGGTAATACCTATTTTGCCGATATTGGCCTGATCTACCGCGTGTTGGGCGTCGTGGTGCTATGTGTCGCAGCGGGTCTGCTGGCGCTTACCACGACCAAGGGGCGTGAGCTGGTAGAGCTGGCAATAAGCGCTAAGAAAGAGATTCAGCGCGTTGTATGGCCAACTCGGCCTGAAACCATTCAGACCACGGCCATTGTGCTCGTCGCCGTGCTGGTGGTCGGGCTGATGCTTTGGTTGATTGACACTCTTCTTGGCTGGGCGATGTCCGGCGTTATTGGTTAGGAGCTTGCATGTCCAAACGTTGGTACGTCGTTCACGCCTATTCCGGCTTTGAGAAGCACGTGATGCGCTCCCTGATCGAGCGCGTCAAGATGTACGGCGTGGAAGATCGTTTTGGCGAGATTCTGGTGCCGACCGAAGAAGTCGTTGAAATGCGCGACGGCAAGCGTCGCAAGAGCGAGCGCAAGTTCTATCCCGGCTATGTACTTGTCGAGATGGAAATGGCCGACGATACTTGGCACCTGGTCAACGAAACCCCCCGCGTGATGGGGTTCATCGGTGGCACCAAGGAAAAGCCGGCACCCATTACCACCCGGGAAGCCGATGCCATCCTGCGGCGAGTCAAAGACGGCACCGACAGGCCGCGGCCCAAGCACATGTTTGAGCCGGGCCAGTCTGTCCGCGTTGTTGATGGGCCCTTCGCCGACTTCAATGGCGTTGTGGAAGAGGTCAATTACGAGAAAAGCCGTCTGCAGGTCAGCGTCCTGATCTTCGGGCGTGCCACGCCTGTCGAGCTTGAGTTTGCGCAGGTAGAGAAAGAATAACCGCGATAGCCTGGCGGCTAGCAGTCGCCAGGCGTTTGCGATGCGTCATGTTGTGATTTGATTCGTGTCAGGTGGTGATGCCGCCATCTGACTGTTACCGGGGAGCCGAAAGGCGCTATCACCCAACTGGAGTAAAACGATGGCCAAGAAAGTACAGGCTTACATCAAACTGCAGGTTGCTGCAGGTAAAGCCAATCCTAGTCCGCCCGTCGGCCCTGCGCTGGGTCAGCACGGCGTGAACATCATGGAATTCTGTAAGGCGTTCAACGCCGAGACTCAAGACATTGAGCCCGGCCTGCCGACGCCTGTCGTGATTACGGTCTACTCTGACCGCAGCTTCACGTTCATTACCAAGACGCCACCGGCGGCTGTGCTGCTCAAGAAAGCAGCCGGCATCAAGTCGGGTTCTGGCGAGCCGAACAAGAAGAAGGTCGGCACGGTAACGCGCGAACAGCTTGAAGAAATCGCCACGACCAAAGAGCCGGATTTGACAGCGGCTGACATGGACGCAGCGGTTCGCACCATCGCGGGTAGTGCCCGTAGCATGGGCCTCAACGTGGAGGGTCTCTAATCATGGCGAAACTTACCAAGCGTGCCAAGCAGATTCGTGAAAAGGTCGACACCAACAAGGTCTATTCCCTTGAAGAAGCGGTTGCCCTCCTCTCCGAGCTGTCGACGGTCAAGTTCAAGGAGTCTGTCGACGTGGCGATCAACCTTGGCGTTGACCCGCGTAAATCAGACCAGGTAGTGCGTGGCGCCACCGTCATGCCCAACGGTACCGGTAAAGACGTGCGTGTTGCGGTCTTCACCCAGGGTGCCAATGCCGATGCCGCTAAAGAAGCAGGCGCCGACATTGTGGGTATGGACGATCTGGCCGAGCAGGTGAAGAAAGGCGTGATGGATTTTGACGTCGTGATTGCTTCTCCTGACGCCATGCGCGTTGTCGGTCAGTTGGGTCAGATTCTGGGCCCGCGTGGCCTGATGCCTAACCCGAAAGTGGGCACCGTCACACCCGATGTGGCAACAGCGGTCAAGAACGCCAAGGCGGGTCAGGTTCGCTTCCGTACCGACAAGAACGGCATCATCCACACCACAGTCGGTAAGGTGGATTTCGATGCAGCGTCTATCAACGGCAACGTTGAAGCGCTGGTCGCCGACCTGAAGCGTCTCAAGCCGAGCACTTCAAAAGGCATCTACTTTAAGAAAGTCACCCTGTCTACTACCATGGGCCCGGGTTTGACAATCGATCATTCCGCTTACGTATAAGCGGGTGTTCGTCAGGTTTTAGCAACAACCGAGCAATAACTTTGCGGTCCCTCGGTCAGGCCGAGGCACCGTCAAAGACCGCAGGTGCCGCGCTTCGAACGTATGCTGTTGGTACTGGAAAGCGCGGCTTAATGGCTCAAAGCGCCTGCGCAGATGGTGTGGCCGCCAGTTGGTACGCTTTTTTAGCAAACCGCTTTCTGGTGAGCACCATCCCTAAGGCTTCCAGCGTTGATCGACTGATCACCTGGAAGAGATGGTAACCACCGAGACTTATAACAGGTTTCGGCACGAAGGAGTGATCACTGTGCCACTAGCACTTGAAGGCAAGAAAGCGATTGTTGCCGAGGTCAGTGAAGCGGCCAAGGACGCACTCTCCGTCGTAGTTGCCGATTCTCGCGGTGTGACGGTCAGCAAGATGACCGATCTGCGCAAGCAGGCACGTGAGAATGGCGTCCAGCTGCGTGTTGTCCGCAACACCCTGGCGCGTCGCGCCCTCGAAGGCACCCAGTGGGAATGCCTGACCGAGAGCTTCGTGGGTCCAACTCTGTTGGCCTTCTCGACTGACCATCCGGGCGCTGCCGCTCGTTTGTTCAAAGAGTTTGCCAAAGATGACAAAGACTTCGAAGTCAAGGCGCTGGCCTACGAAGGTGAGCTGATCCCGGCTGCTGACATCGACCGTTTGGCAACCCTGCCGACTTATGACGAAGCAATTGCGAAGCTGATGTCGGTAATGAAAGAAGCCTCCGCTGGCAAGCTGGTTCGCACCCTGGCCGCTCTGCGCGACCAGAAAGAAGAAGCGGCGTAAACGCTTCTCCTGTGCAACCTGAGGTTGCTTGAACCGAGCAATGAATCCCGAGTCGTCGGCAAACCGAGACTCCCGCAAAGTTAGGAATGAAACAATGGCACTGACCAAAGACGATATCATCAATGCTGTAGCCGACATGTCCGTCATGGAAGTTGTCGAGCTTATCGAAGCAATGGAAGAGAAATTCGGCGTTACTGCCGCGGCAGCCGTTGTGGCTGGCCCTGGCGGCGGCGAAGCGGCTGTTGAAGAAGAACAGACCGAGTTTGACCTGGTGCTGACCTCTGCTGGTGACAAGAAAGTTAACGTCATCAAAGCAGTACGTGAGATCACCGGTCTTGGCCTTAAGGAAGCTAAGGGTGCCGTTGACGGCGCACCGGCGACCATCAAAGAAGGCATGGCCAAGGAAGACGCTGAAACAGCCAAGACGAAGCTGGAAGAAGCGGGCGCAAGCGTCGAGCTCAAGTAATTCTTGTGCCGATGGCTTCACGCGCTGCGTAAGCTTCCACGGCTGGCGGCGGGAACTCCCGCTGCCGGCCTTTTTCTGTTGTAACTGAACGGTGAAGCAGAATCGTTGTAGTACGGTTATCGCAAGACTGTTATCGATCAAGATTTTCGACGGCGAGCTACCCGATCAGGAGCTTGCTGTTCGCGTCTGACACGGCCGCAGGGCAGATGACCACGCATCGGTCACCCATGGTGAACAAGCTGGGGAATACAGATGGCTTACTCATATACTGAGAAAAAACGCATCCGCAAGGATTTCGGCAAACTGCCACAAGTGATGGATGTGCCTTACTTGCTGGCCATCCAGCTTGATTCCTATTACGACTTCCTCCAGCAAGATCGTTCGCCCGACGAGCGGCACGAGATCGGTCTGCACGCGGCATTCAAGTCCGTGTTTCCGATCGAGAGCTTCTCCGGTAATGCGGCGCTTGAGTATGTCAGCTACCGGTTCGGCACGCCGGCGTTCGATGTTAAGGAGTGCCAGCTGCGCGGGGTTACCTATTCCGCGCCGCTGCGCGTCAAGGTTCGCTTGATCATTTATGATCGCGATTCCTCGAATAAAGCAATCAAAGATATCAAAGAGCAAGAAGTCTACATGGGGGAAATCCCCCTGATGACGGAGAACGGTACCTTTGTGATCAACGGTACCGAGCGGGTCATTGTGTCCCAGCTCCACCGCTCACCCGGTGTTTTCTTCGATCATGACAAGGGCAAGAGCCACTCATCCGGCAAACTGCTCTATTCCGCGCGGGTGATTCCTTACCGCGGTTCCTGGTTGGACTTCGAATTCGATCCCAAAGACAACGTCTTTGTGCGCATTGACCGTCGCCGTAAACTGCCGGCCACGGTGCTGATGCGTGCGCTGGGAATGAGCGCGGAAGAGATCCTCGACGAATTCTTTGAAACCAGCATTTTCCACGTTGAGAAGTCAGGCTTTTCCGTGGAGCTGGTGCCGTCGCGGCTGCGTGGTGAAACCGCTACCTTCGATATCAAGGACGGCAGCGGAGAGACCATCGTTGAAGAAGGTCGCCGGATTACCCAGAAGCACATCCGCCAGCTCGAGAAAGCAGGACTCGAGCGCCTGGACGTACCGATGGAGTACCTGTTCGGTAAGACCCTGGCCAAGGACCAGATCGACAGCAAGACTGGCGAGCTGATCTGCCCGTGTAATACCGAAATTACCCCGGACGTGCTCGAGGCCATGGCCAAGGGCGGTATCAAGCGGATTGAAACGCTGTATACCAACGACCTGGACTGCGGCTCGTTCATTTCCGACACGCTGAAGCTGGACACCACAGGGTCGCAGTTGGAAGCGCTGGTGGAAATCTACCGCATGATGCGCCCCGGCGAGCCGCCTACCAAGGAAGCCGCCGAGACGCTGTTCCACAACCTGTTCTTCACTGAGGACCGCTACGACCTGTCGGGCGTGGGCCGCATGAAGTTCAATCGTCGCCTGCGTCGTGAAGGCGATACCGGCTCCGGCATACTGGACCGCAAAGATATCCTCGACGTGCTGCGCGAGCTGATCAACATCCGTAACGGCTTCGGCGACGTCGACGACATCGACCACCTGGGTAACCGCCGCATTCGCTGCGTTGGCGAAATGGCCGAAAACCAGTTCCGTGTCGGTCTGGTGCGTGTCGAGCGCGCCGTGAAAGAGCGTCTTTCCATGGCGGAAAGCGAAGGCCTGATGCCGCAAGACCTGATCAACGCCAAGCCGGTGGCGGCGGCGGTGAAAGAGTTCTTTGGTTCCTCGCAGCTTTCCCAGTTCATGGACCAGAACAACCCGCTCTCCGAGGTGACCCACAAGCGCCGTGTTTCAGCACTCGGCCCGGGTGGTCTGACCCGTGAGCGTGCCGGCTTCGAAGTGCGTGACGTACACGCCACGCACTATGGTCGCCTATGCCCGATCGAGACGCCGGAAGGCCCGAACATCGGGCTGATCAACTCGCTGGCCACCTACAGCCATACCAACAGCTACGGCTTCCTGGAAACGCCTTACCGTAAGGTCGTGGACCGCCAGTTGACCGACGATATCGTTCACCTCTCGGCGATCGAAGAGGGTGACTACGTTATCGCCCAGGCATCGGCGGCCGTGGATGAGTCCGGCAAGCTGAGCGACGATTTGGTGCAGGCGCGTCACAAGGGCGAAACCACCTTCATGCGCCCTGAGCAGGTCACGCTGATGGACGTGTCGCCGCGCCAGGTGGTGTCGGTGGCAGCGGCATTGATCCCCTTCCTTGAGCACGATGACGCCAACCGTGCCTTGATGGGTTCCAACATGCAGCGCCAGGCGGTGCCCACGCTGCGTGCCGAGAAGCCGCTGGTGGGTACGGGCATGGAACGCTTCGTTGCCCGTGACTCGGGTGTCTGTGCCGTTGCCCGTCGCGGCGGGGTGATCGACTCCGTCGATGCGCGTCGCGTCGTGGTGCGGGTCAATGAAGACGAGATCATCGGCGGCGAAGCCGGTGTGGATATCTACAACCTGACCAAGTACACCCGCTCCAACCAGAATACCTGTATGAACCAGCGCCCCATCGTGCGGCCTGGTGACGACGTGGCGCGTGGCGATATCCTCGCCGATGGCCCGTCGGTGGACATGGGCGATCTGGCGCTGGGTCAGAACATGCGCATCGCCTTCATGCCCTGGAACGGCTACAACTTCGAGGACTCCATCCTGCTTTCCGAGCGGGCGGCCCAAGAAGACCGTTTCACCACCATTCACATCCAGGAACTGACCAGCGTGTCCCGTGACACCAAGTTGGGCCCGGAAGAGATTACCTCGGATATCCCCAACGTCGGTGAATCGGCGCTTGGCAAGCTGGACGAGGCCGGTGTCGTCTACATCGGTGCCGAAGTCGGCCCGGGTGACATCCTGGTCGGTAAGGTAACGCCGAAAGGTGAAACCCAGCTGACGCCGGAAGAAAAGCTGCTACGTGCCATCTTCGGCGAGAAAGCATCTGACGTTAAAGACACCTCGCTACGTGCCCCGACCGGCATGAAAGGCACGGTGATCGACGTTCAGGTGTTTACCCGTGACGGTGTCGAAAAGGACTCGCGTGCTCTGGCCATCGAGCAGATGCAGCTGGATGAAGTGCGCAAGGACCTGCAGGAAACCTACCGTATCGCTGAAGACGCGACTTTCGAGCGTCTCAAGCGGACCCTGGAAGGGCAGGTGGTCAATGGCGGTCCGAACCTGAAGAAAGGCGATACCCTTGATGCCGCGTACCTGGACGAGCTGCCGCGTCAGCAGTGGTTCAAGCTGCGCATGCAGGATGAAAGCGTTAACGAGCTGCTGGCCCAGGCCGATGAGCAGCTGGAAAATCGCCGTAAAGAAATGGACGAGCGCTTTGAAGACAAGAAGCGCAAGCTGACCCAGGGCGATGATCTTGCGCCGGGCGTGCTGAAGATCGTCAAGGTCTACATGGCCGTGAAGCGTCGCATCCAGCCGGGCGACAAGATGGCTGGCCGTCACGGTAATAAGGGTGTTATCTCGGCGATCATGCCCATCGAAGACATGCCGTTCGACGATCAGGGCGAGCCGGTCGACGTGGTGCTGAACCCCTTGGGCGTACCGTCACGGATGAACGTGGGTCAGATCCTTGAAACCCACCTGGGCATGGCGGCGCGTGGTCTCGGTGTCAAGATTGAAGCCATGCTGCGCGACGCCCGTGAACAGCAGGTGGCAGAGATTCGCGACTTCCTGGGACAGGTCTACAACACGCCAGGTACCCGTGTCGAAGACATCGATTCGCTGAGCGATGACGAAGTCATTGCGCTGGCGAAGAATCTCAAGGCGGGTGTGCCCATGGCAACGCCGGTGTTTGACGGTGCTCAAGAGCACGAGATCAAGCACCTGCTCAAGCTGGCGGACATTCCCGAGTCGGGTCAGATGACCTTGTACGACGGCCGTAGCGGTGATGCGTTTGACCGCCCTGTTACCGTTGGCTACATGTACATGCTCAAGCTGAACCACTTGGTCGACGATAAGATGCACGCGCGTTCTACCGGTTCTTACTCGCTCGTCACCCAGCAGCCGCTGGGCGGTAAAGCGCAGTTCGGTGGTCAGCGCTTTGGTGAGATGGAAGTGTGGGCGCTGGAAGCTTATGGCGCGGCCTACACGCTGCAAGAGATGCTCACCGTCAAATCGGACGACGTCGAAGGGCGCACCAAGATGTATAAGAACATCGTGGATGGCGACCACACCATGCAGGCAGGCATGCCGGAATCCTTCAACGTACTCGTGAAGGAAATCCGCTCGCTGGGCATCGATATCGAGTTAGAGAGCTAGGAGCCGTCCCATGAAAGATTTGGTGAAAGTACTCAAATCGCAATCTCAGTCCGAAGAGTTTGACGCGATCAAGATTACCCTGGCGTCGCCGGACATGATTCGCTCCTGGTCGTTTGGCGAGGTGAAGAAGCCCGAGACCATCAACTACCGCACCTTTAAACCGGAGCGGGATGGTCTGTTCTGCGCCAAGATCTTCGGCCCAGTCAAAGACTACGAGTGTTTGTGCGGCAAGTACAAGCGCATGAAGCACCGCGGCATCATCTGTGAAAAGTGTGGCGTAGAAGTGACCAAGGCCGCCGTGCGCCGTGAGCGCATGGGGCATATCGAGCTTGCCTCGCCGGTTGCCCACATCTGGTTCCTGAAATCACTGCCGTCGCGTATCGGCATGTTCCTCGATATGACCCTGCGTGATATCGAGCGCGTGTTGTACTTCGAAAGCTTTGTGGTGATCGATCCGGGCATGACAACGCTGGAGCGTGGTCAGCTGTTGAACGATGAGCAGTATTTCGAAGCGCTGGAAGAATTTGGCGACGACTTCGATGCCCGTATGGGCGCTGAAGCCGTTCAGGAGCTGCTCAAAGACATCGATCTGGAAGAAGAGATCAACCATCTGCGCGAAGAGATTCCGCAGACCAACTCTGAAACCAAGATCAAGAAGCTCTCCAAGCGCCTGAAACTGCTGGAAGCTTTCTACCACTCCGGCAACGCGCCGGCGTGGATGGTCATGGAAGTGCTGCCCGTGCTGCCGCCGGACTTGCGTCCGCTGGTACCGCTGGACGGTGGCCGCTTCGCGACCTCGGATCTCAACGACCTTTACCGTCGTGTGATCAACCGCAACAACCGCCTGAAGCGGCTGCTCGACCTCAACGCGCCGGATATCATCGTGCGCAACGAGAAGCGTATGCTTCAGGAAGCGGTCGATGCGCTGCTGGATAACGGCCGCCGTGGCCGTGCGATTACCGGCACCAACAAGCGTCCGCTGAAATCGCTGGCCGATATGATCAAGGGTAAGCAGGGCCGCTTCCGCCAGAACCTGCTGGGTAAGCGCGTCGACTACTCGGGCCGTTCGGTGATTACCGTGGGGCCGACCCTGCGTCTGCACCAGTGTGGTCTGCCCAAGAAAATGGCGCTGGAGCTGTTCAAGCCGTTTATCTACTCCAAGCTGCAGTCGCTGGACTACGCGTCAACGATCAAAGCCGCCAAGAAGATGGTCGAGCGCGAACTGCCGGAAGTGTGGGATATCCTCGCCGATGTTATCCGCGAGCACCCGGTCATGCTCAACCGCGCGCCGACCCTGCACCGTTTGGGTATCCAGGCGTTTGAACCGCTGTTGATCGAAGGCAAGGCGATCCAGCTGCACCCGCTGGTGTGTGCCGCCTACAACGCCGACTTTGACGGTGACCAGATGGCGGTCCACGTACCGCTGACGCTGGAAGCCCAGCTCGAAGCCCGGGCGCTGATGATGGCGACCAACAACGTGCTGTCGCCTGCCAATGGCGAACCGATCATCGTGCCCTCGCAGGACGTTGTTCTGGGTCTTTACTACATGACCCGGGAAAGGATCAACGATAAAGGCGAAGGCATGATCTTTTCCGGCCTCGACGAGGTCGAGCGCGCCTTTGGTACCAAGGCGGTATCGCTGCATGCGCGGGTTAAAGTCCGCCTGGACGAAGTGGACGTCGACGAAGAGACGGGCGAGCGCTCTCACCATCGCCGTGTTTACGACACCACCGTGGGTCGGGCATTGCTATTCCGCATCCTGCCGGAAGGCGTGCCGTTCGAGCTGATCGACCAGCCGATGAAAAAGAAGGCGATCTCCAGCCTGATCAACGAAGTCTATCGTCGTGCGGGCCTCAAGCCGACCGTCATCTTCGCTGACCAGTTGATGTATACCGGCTTCCGTCTGGCGACGATGTCAGGCGCCTCTATCGGCGTTAACGACTTTGTCATTCCCGAAGCGAAGACCGAAATCGTCGACGCCGCCGAGGCGGAAGTTAAGGAAATCGAAGACCAGTTCTCTTCTGGCCTGGTAACGGCGGGCGAGAAGTACAACAAGGTTATCGACATCTGGTCCAAGGCCAACGACAAAGTCGCCAAGGCCATGATGACCGGTATCTCGAAGGAGACGGTAACTGACCGCGACGGCAACGAAGTCGAACAGGATTCGTTCAACAGCGTCTTCATCATGGCCGACTCCGGTGCCCGTGGTAGTGCTGCCCAGATCCGTCAGCTGGCGGGTATGCGGGGTCTGATGGCCAAGCCGGATGGCTCGATCATCGAAACACCGATCGTCGCCAACTTCCGTGAAGGCCTGAACGTACTGCAGTACTTCATCTCGACCCACGGCGCGCGGAAAGGTCTTGCGGATACGGCCCTGAAGACGGCCAACTCCGGTTACCTGACCCGTCGTCTGGTCGATGTCGCACAGGACCTGGTGATCACCGAGTCCGATTGCGGTACCGAAAACGGCCTGACGCTGCACCCGATCATCGAAGGCGGCGATATCATCGTGCCGCTGTCCCAGCGTGTGCTGGGTCGTGTGGTGGCCCAGGATGTGGTCGATCCGGGCACGGAAGAAGTCCTTATCCCGCGCGGCACGCTGCTCGATGAAAAATGGTGCGCGTCGCTGGATACCATGGGCGTCGACGAAATCGTCGTTCGTTCGACGATTACCTGCGATACGCCCCATGGCGTGTGCTCTGCCTGTTACGGGCGTGACCTTGCTCGCGGCCATCAGGTCAACATCGGTGAATCTGTCGGCGTCATCGCCGCTCAGTCCATCGGTGAGCCGGGTACCCAGCTGACCATGCGGACTTTCCACATCGGTGGTGCGGCGTCGCGGACGTCCGCGGTGGACAGCGTCCAGGTCAAGCACGGCGGCAAGGTACGCCTGCACAACATCAAGCACGTCGAGCGTGCCGACGGCAAGCTGGTCGTGGTATCCCGCTCCAGCGCCCTGGCCGTTGCTGACGACCACGGTCGCGAGCGTGAGTACTACAAACTGCCCTACGGTGCCGAGCTATCCGTACGTGACGGCGATGTCGTCGATGCCGGTGCCACGGTGGCCAAGTGGGATCCGCACACTCACCCGATCGTTGCCGAAGTGGAAGGTAAGGCCCAGTTCATCGATCTCGACGAGGGTGTCACCATGCACCGTACCGTCGACGAGATGACCGGTCTGTCGTCCATCGAGGTGATCGAGGCCGCGGCACGCCCCATGGCCGGTCGCGACAAGCGCCCGATGGTCATGCTCAAGGATACCGCGGGCGAGTATGTCTCGGTCTCCGGGGCGAACACCCCGGTTCAGTATCTGCTGCCGGGTAAATCGATCATTTCCGTCGATGACGGTGCGCCGATCGGCGTGGGTGAAGTCGTGGCCCGTATTCCGGTCGAGGCGTCGGGCAACAAGGACATCACCGGTGGTCTGCCACGCGTGGCGGATCTGTTCGAGGCGCGCAAACCGAAAGAATCGTCCATTCTGGCCGAGATCAGCGGCGTGGTGAGTTTTGGTAAGGAAACCAAAGGCAAGCGTCGCCTGACGATCACACCGGAATCCGGTGATCCGTTTGAAGCGCTGATCCCCAAATGGCGCCAGATTGCCGTCTTCGAAGGTGAAACGGTTGAGAAGGGCGAGGTGATTTCCGACGGGCCGAGCAACCCTCACGATATCCTGCGCCTGCTGGGCGTGGCCGAGCTTGCCAAGTACATCGCTGCCGAAGTTCAGGATGTTTACCGTCTGCAGGGCGTTGGCATCGATGACAAGCACATCGAAGTCATTGTGCGTCAGATGCTGCGCAAGGTAGAGATCACCGACTCGGGTGATTCCGACTTCATCACCGGCGATCAGGCTGAGCTTGTGCGGGTACTGGAGCAGAATGCCGCTCTCGAGAAGGAAGGCAAATTCCCCGCCAAGTATCAGCGCTTGCTGCTGGGTATCACCAAGGCCAGCCTGGCCACCGAATCGTTCATTTCGGCGGCGTCGTTCCAGGAAACGACCCGCGTATTGACCGAAGCAGCGGTAACCGGCAAGCGCGATTATCTGCGCGGCCTGAAAGAAAACGTCGTAGTGGGTCGTCTGATTCCGGCAGGTACCGGTCTGACTCACCACGCGGAACGTCGTCGCAAACGCGAAGACGTAGAGCGCCTGTACAATCCCTCGGCAACCGAGGTAGAGCAGGAGCTGGGAGCTCAGTTGACCGCATTGGATTCCGACGACGAGCTCTAACATTGCGACCTGACCTTTTGCCATCACGGTCCTGCCGGTTTAGCGACCGGCAGGACTTGACGTCGGCTAGGGTCAGCCTTTAGAATGCGCAGCCTTTAACAGTGGGGTGGGTACGCCCGCAGCCGCTGGAAGGCCAGGCAACCATTGGAGTCAGCTAAACACCATGGCAACGATTAATCAGCTAGTGCGCAAGCCGCGTAAGCGCCCCGTCACCAAGAGTGACGTGCCCGCGCTTCAGGCTTGTCCGCAAAAGCGCGGCGTATGTACGCGCGTTTACACCACCACCCCGAAGAAGCCCAACTCGGCCCTGCGTAAGGTCTGCCGTGTGCGCCTTACCAACGGCTTCGAAGTGGCTTCCTATATCGGCGGTGAAGGTCACAACCTCCAGGAGCACTCTGTTGTGCTGATTCGCGGCGGTCGTGTGAAGGACTTGCCCGGTGTGCGTTATCACACCGTGCGCGGTGCCCTTGACACCTCTGGCGTGCAGAATCGTAAGCAGGGTCGTTCCAAGTACGGTACCAAGCGTCCGAAGTCTTAAGTCGGTGCTGGGTCGCGCAAGTGGCGTCCGTACGAGATGTTTATCACGTATATGATGGTCTGATAAGAGTAAGGTCGGGCGGCACTGAGCGATTGATTTGTGCGAGTTCCGAGTTTACCTGAAGGATCCTTAAATTGAGGGCTTATCATGCCTAGAAGAAGAGTTGTAGCTAAGCGCGAAATCCTGCCGGATCCCAAGTTCGGAAGTGAGCGCCTGGCGAAGTTCATGAACCACCTGATGTTCAGCGGCAAGAAGTCCATAGCTGAGCGCATTGTTTATGGTGCGTTGGACAAGGTTGCCGAGCGTAGTAAAGAAGAGCCGCTGGAAATCTTCGACAAGGCGCTGGAAGCTATCCAGCCCATGGTCGAGGTGAAGTCGCGCCGTGTCGGTGGTGCGACGTATCAGGTGCCGGTTGAAGTTCGTCCGTCACGTCGTCAGGCGCTTGCTATGCGCTGGCTGGTTGACGCGGCGCGTCGTCGCGGTGAGAAAACGATGGTTCAGCGTCTTGCAGGCGAAATGCTGGATGCCGCTGAAGGCAAAGGTTCTGCCGTCAAGAAGCGCGAAGACGTGCATCGTATGGCAGAAGCCAACAAGGCCTTCTCGCACTACCGTTTTTAAGATCGGCGCTTTTAATATCAGCGTTTTTAAATTCGGCGTTTTCTGGGGTTGTTTTTTTTGCTGTATTGCGCCGTGTCGAGACAATTGGGCGCCAGTTCGCAACACACCGCCGCTATCGTGATCGATGGCGGCGGTGGCATAAGCAAAAAACGCGACACCAGATTCACGAGCATCGCCAACAAACGGGAGTTCCACCGTGGCACGCAAGACTCCACTAAATCGTTACCGTAATATCGGTATCGTCGCTCACGTCGACGCGGGTAAAACCACGACGACTGAGCGTGTACTATTCTACACCGGCCTTTCCCACAAAGTGGGTGAGGTGCACGACGGTGCGGCGACCATGGACTGGATGGAGCAGGAGCAGGAGCGTGGTATTACCATCACCTCAGCTGCAACGACCTGTTTCTGGCAGGGCATGAACAAGCAGTTCCCTGAGCACCGCATCAACATCATCGATACCCCGGGGCACGTTGACTTCACCATCGAAGTCGAGCGTTCTCTGCGCGTACTTGACGGCGCGGTTGTCGTGCTGTGCGGTTCCTCCGGCGTTCAGCCGCAGACCGAAACCGTATGGCGCCAGGCCAACAAGTACGAAGTGCCGCGCATGGTCTTCGTCAACAAGATGGACCGGACCGGCGCCGACTTCTTCATGGTCGTCGACCAGTTGAAAGAGCGCCTGGGTGCCAATGCCGTGCCGATCCAGATCAACTGGGGCACGGAAGAGAACTTCAAGGGCGTCATCGACCTGATCCAGATGAAGGGCATCCTTTGGGACGAAGAGAACCTGGGCATGAATTATGACCTGGTTGATATTCCCGAAGAGCTCGTCGAAACGGCAGAAACCTACCGCGAGCAGATGATCGAAGCCGCGGCAGAAGGTTCTGATGAGTTGATGGAAAAATATCTCGAAGGTGGTGAGCTGACCACTGAAGAGATCAAGGCCGGTCTGCGTGCGCGTACCCTGGCTAACGAAATCGTCCTCATCACCTGCGGGTCCGCCTTCAAGAACAAGGGCGTTCAAGCGGTACTGGACTGCGTCATCGAATACATGCCGTCGCCGACCGAAGTCAAGGCCATCGAAGGTGAGCTTGACGATAAAGACGGTACCATCGATACCCGTGAAGCCGACGACAATCAGCCGTTTGCTGCACTGGCGTTCAAGATCGCCACCGACCCCTTTGTCGGCACCCTGACGTTTATCCGCGTCTATTCGGGTGTGCTGAATTCCGGTGACGGCGTCTACAACTCGGTCAAGAGCAAGAAAGAGCGCGTTGGCCGTATCGTTCAGATGCACTCGAATTCGCGTGAAGAGATCAAGGAAGTACGCGCAGGCGATATCGCGGCCTGTATCGGTCTGAAAGACGTCACGACCGGGGATACCCTGTGTGATATCAATCACAAGATCGTGCTTGAGCGTATGGAATTCCCCGACCCGGTTATCTCGGTAGCGGTTGAGCCGAAATCCAAGGCTGACCAGGAGAAGATGGGTGTTGCACTGGGTAAACTGGCCCAGGAAGACCCGTCCTTCCAGGTGAAGACCGACGAAGAGACTGGTCAGACGATCATTTCGGGAATGGGCGAGCTTCACCTCGATATTCTTGTCGACCGCATGCGTCGCGAGTTCAAGGTTGAAGCCAATATCGGTAAGCCACAGGTGGCCTACCGTGAAACGATTCGCGGCAGCGTCGAGCAGGAAGGCAAGTTCGTACGCCAGTCTGGCGGTCGTGGTCAATACGGTCACGTTATCATGCGTATCGAGCCGTTGACCTACGAGGAGAAGGGTGAAGGGGATGATGAAATCTTCTTCAAGTTCAACTCGGAAATCGTCGGTGGTGTGGTTCCCAAGGAATACATCCCGGCAGTAGAGAAAGGGGCATATGAACAGCTGAAAAATGGCGTCATTGCGGGTTACCCGATGATTGACGTTAAAGTGACGCTGTTTGATGGCTCCTATCACGACGTGGACTCCAACGAGACTGCGTTCAAGATTGCTTCTTCTATGGCAGTGAAAGAAGGTGCCAGGAAAGCCAAGGCCGTGCTGCTGGAGCCGGTGATGAAGGTCGAAGTCGTGACCCCCGAAGAGTTTATGGGTGACGTCATGGGCGACCTGAACCGTCGTCGCGGCCTGGTCCAGGGCATGGATGATTCTTCTTCTGGTAAAATCATTCGTGCAACGGTGCCGCTGGGTGAGATGTTCGGTTACGCAACCGATCTCCGCTCGCAAACCCAGGGCCGTGCGAGCTACTCTATGGAGTTCGCGAAGTACGAGGAGGCGCCCTCCAGCGTCGTTGAAGCCGTCATCAACCAAAACGGTTAACCGTTAGCTAACGTAAAGAGGTTATAGCAGTGGCTAAGGAAAAATTTGAACGTTCCAAACCGCATATCAACGTCGGCACCATTGGTCACGTCGACCACGGTAAAACGACTCTGACTGCGGCCTTGACCCGCGTTTCCGCTGAAGTATTCGGTGGTGACTGGAGTGAGTTCGACGCTATCGATAACGCGCCGGAAGAGCGTGAGCGCGGTATCACCATCGCGACGTCTCACGTGGAATACCAGTCCGAGACGCGTCACTACGCGCACGTTGACTGCCCGGGGCACGCCGACTACGTCAAGAACATGATTACCGGTGCTGCGCAGATGGACGGCGCAATCCTGGTATGTTCTGCCGCCGACGGCCCGATGCCGCAGACGCGTGAGCACATCCTGCTGTCTCGTCAGGTTGGCGTTCCGTTCATCGTCGTGTTCCTGAACAAGGCGGACATGGTCGATGACGAAGAACTGCTCGAGCTGGTTGAAATGGAAGTTCGTGAACTTCTCGACCAGTACGACTTCCCGGGTGACGACACGCCGATCATCACTGGCTCTGCACTGATGGCCCTGGAAGGCAAGGACGACAACGGCATGGGTACCACCGCCGTTGCCAACCTGATCAAGGCGCTGGATGACTACATTCCGGAGCCCGAGCGTGCCATCGATCAGCCGTTCCTGATGCCGATCGAAGACGTCTTCTCTATCTCTGGCCGCGGTACTGTTGTTACCGGTCGTGTAGAGCGTGGTGTCATCAAGGCAGGCGAAGAAGTCGAAATCGTGGGTATGCGCGACACGACCAAGACGGTCGTTACCGGCGTTGAAATGTTCCGCAAGCTGCTCGACGAAGGTCGTGCAGGCGAGAACGTTGGCGCCCTGCTGCGTGGTACCAAGCGTGATGACGTTGAGCGTGGTCAGGTTCTGGCGAAAACCGGCACCATCACTCCGCACACCGTTTTCGAAGCAGAAGTCTACGTACTGTCCAAAGAAGAAGGCGGTCGTCACACGCCTTTCTTCAAGGGCTATCGTCCGCAGTTCTACTTCCGTACCACCGATGTCACCGGTACCTGTGAACTGCCGGAAGGCGTTGAGATGGTCATGCCGGGCGACAACGTTAAAATGGTTGTCACCCTGATCGCTCCGATCGCCATGGATGACGGTCTGCGCTTCGCTATTCGTGAAGGCGGCCGTACCGTCGGCGCGGGCGTAGTGGCCAAAATCATTCAGTAAGTAGATCCGCTGAATGTGAAAGGGGGCTCGGTTGAGCCCCCTTTTCTGCGCACCTCTAGCAAATGTTTGACATGGGCTTTTGGCGTGCCTATAATGCGCATCCTTTGAATGCGTGGGTAGACGGCTCGCGCCGTCGACATCCATTGGAGTTTAGGGCAAATGCAGAACCAAAAGATTCGCATTCGGTTGAAAGCGTTCGACCATCGCCTGATCGATCAGTCCACAGCGGAGATTGTTGAAACCGCTAAGCGTACTGGTGCTCAGGTTCGTGGTCCGATTCCGCTGCCAACCAACCGCGAGCGCTACACCATTCTGATCTCGCCGCACGTCAACAAGGACGCGCGCGACCAGTATGAGATTCGTACGCACAAGCGTGTGCTCGATATCGTCGAGCCGACCGAGAAAACCGTTGATGCGCTGATGAAACTCGATCTCGCCGCCGGCGTAGACGTGCAAATCAAGCTCGACTAACCACACTAGACACTTGCGGCCCAGCGCTCATTACGCATTGACATTGAGCAGCAGCCGCCGCGCCGTGAGGCGCTACACAATGTGCTAGTGGAATGCTCTGGAAAGGGCAGCCATAGCGGGTGATAGCCCCGTACACTATAGGAGAACTGAGAATGACTATCGGTTTAGTCGGTAAAAAGGCCGGGATGACTCGTGTCTTTACCGAAGACGGTGCATCCGTGCCCGTAACCGTTATTGAGGTTGATCCTAACCGTGTTACACGCGTCAAATCTGTCGAGTCTGACGGTTACGCGGCGGTTCAGGTAACAACCGGCTCTCGCAAGGCCAAACACCTCAGCAAAGCCCAGGCGGGTCAATTTGCTAAAGCGGGTGTTGAGGCTGGTCGTTCACTGATGGAGTTTCGTCTGGAAGATGGCGAAGAAGCTCCTGAAGTCGGCGGCGAACTCACCGTATCCCTCTTCGAAGCTGGTCAGATGATCGATGTGACCGGTACCTCCAAGGGTAAAGGTTTCCAGGGTGCCGTTAAGCGCTGGAACTTCCGTACCCAAGACAACAGCCATGGTAACTCGCTGTCGCATCGTGCGCCGGGTTCTATCGGTATGTGTCAGACCCCGGGTCGCGTTTTCAAAGGCAAAAAGATGGCCGGTCAAATGGGTAACGCCCGTTGCACCGTGCAGAGCCTAGAGATCGTCCGTGTCGACGCCGAGCGTAACCTGCTGCTGATCAAGGGCGCCGTGCCGGGTGCAACCGGCAGTGACGTTATCGTTCGCAGCGCCGTTAAAGCAGGCTGAAGGGGATAATTACCAATGAATCTGAATCTTGCTGCAGGCGCGGGTACCGTTGAAGTAGCCGACGCCACCTTTGGCAAAGAATTCAACGAAGCGCTGGTTCACCAGGTTGTCACTGCCTATTTGGCTGGTGGTCGTCAGGGCACCCGCGCTCAAAAGAACCGTTCCGATGTACGCGGTGGTGGTAAAAAGCCGTGGCGTCAGAAAGGGACTGGCCGTGCTCGTGCCGGTACCATCCGTTCGCCAATCTGGCGTAGCGGCGGTGTCACCTTCGCGGCGCGTCCGCAAGACTACACCCAGAAGGTGAACCGCAAGATGTATCGCGCCGCCATGCGCTCCATCTTGTCAGAGCTGGTACGTCAAGAGCGCCTGGTCGTGGTCGAAGAGTTCAACGTTGAAGCGCCGAAAACCAAGCAGGTCGCTGCCAAGCTGAAAGAGCTCAACCTTGAAAAAGTGTTGATCGTCACCGAAGACGTTGACGAAAAGCTCTATCTAGCCGCACGCAACCTTCCTCACGTTGATGTGGTGGATGTTGCGGCCGCTGACCCGGTGAGCCTGGTTGCCTTTGATAAGGTCCTGGTCACCGTCTCCGCCCTGCGTAAATTCGAGGAGAAGCTGGCATGAACCAGGAACGCGTATTCAAGGTTCTGCTTGGACCGCACGTGACCGAGAAGGCCGCGATGGCTGCCGAGCGCAACCAGTACGTTTTTAAGGTGGCGACCGATGCCACCAAGCCTGAGATCAAGAAGGCCGTAGAAGTTCTGTTCGGCAAGAAGGTCGGTAGCGTTCAGGTACTGAACGTGAAAGGGAAAACCAAGCGTACTGCAAACGGCGTTGGCTTGCGTAAGGGTTACCGTAAAGCGTATGTAACCCTCGCTGCCGGTGAAACGCTCGAAGACTTCTCTGGCGCCGAATAAGGGCAGGAGTACGGATAATGGCAATCGTCAAGACCAAACCCACATCCGCCGGTCGTCGCCACGTCGTCAAGATCGTTGGCGAGGAACTGTACAAGGGCCGTGCTTATGCACCGCTTTTGGAAAAGCAGTCCAAGTCCGGTGGCCGTAATAACTACGGTCGCATCACCACCCGCCACGTGGGCGGTGGTCACCGTCATCACTATCGGTTGATCGACTTCAAGCGCACCAAGGATGGCATTCCTGCCACCGTTGAGCGCCTGGAGCACGACCCGAACCGCAGTGCGCACATTGCGCTGCTGAAATACGCCGATGGCGAGCGTCGTTACATCATCGCACCGAAAGGTGTCAGCGCGGGTGACGTGCTGGAATCTGGTGTTAACGCGCCCATCAAGAAAGGCAATGCCTTGCCGCTGCGCAACATCCCGCTGGGTTCGACCGTTCACGGTATCGAGCTGAAGCCGGGTAAAGGCGCGCAGATTGCTCGCAGTGCCGGTACTGGCGCTCAGCTGGTTGCGCGTGAAGGCAACTACGCCACCCTGCGCCTTCGTTCCGGCGAAATGCGCAAGGTCCTGGCTGAGTGCCGTGCGACCCTGGGCGAAGTGAGCAACTCCGAGCACAGCCTGCGTCAACTTGGCAAGGCCGGTGCGAAGCGCTGGAGAGGTGTGCGTCCGACTGTTCGCGGTGTCGCAATGAACCCGGTGGATCACCCGCACGGTGGTGGTGAAGGCCGCACCAGTGGTGGTCGTAACCCGGTCACTCCATGGGGTGTGCCGACCAAGGGTTATAAGACGCGTAAGAACAAGCGCACCGACAAGCTGATCGTACGTCGCCGCAAGGCTCGTAGCTGATCTAAATTGCCAAGACATTAAGAGGTAACGGCTGTGCCACGTTCACTAAAGAAAGGTCCTTTCATTGACCTTCATCTTTTGAAGAAGGTAGAGGCTGCAGTGGAAAAGAACGATCGCAAACCGATCAAGACCTGGTCGCGTCGTTCGATGATCCTGCCAAACATGGTGGGTCTGACCATCGCAGTCCATAATGGTCGCCAACACGTCCCGGTGCACGTCTCCGAGGAAATGGTTGGTCACAAGCTAGGCGAATTCGCTGCCACTCGCACTTATCGCGGGCACGTGGCGGACAAGAAAGCCAAACGGTAAGCCAAAGAGGATTGAGAGATGGAAGTCACAGCTAAGCTGCGTGGCGCCGGATTATCCGCCCAGAAGGCCCGTTTGGTGGCTGATCAGGTGCGCGGTAAACCTGTCGCCGAGGCACTCGACCTGCTGACCTTCTCACCGAAGAAGGCTGCCCAACTGGTCAAGAAAGTGCTTCAGTCCGCCATTGCAAACGCGGAAGAAAATAACGGCATGGATATTGACGAGCTGCGTGTCTCGACCATCTGCGTCGATGAGGGCATGACGCTCAAGCGTATCAAGCCGCGCGCCAAGGGGCGGGCGGATCGTATCTTGAAGCGCACCTGCCACATCACCGTCAAGGTAGCCGAGAAGTAGGAGTCGACCGATGGGTCAGAAAGTCAATCCAACAGGCATTCGACTGGGCATCGTCAAAGACCATGCTTCTGTCTGGTATGCCGAGCGCGGCGCATATGCCGATAAGCTCAATAACGATCTCGAAGTGCGAAGCTTCCTGGAGCAGCGTCTCAAAAACGCCTCCGTTAGCCGTATCCACATCGAGCGTCCGGCGAACAACGCCCGCATCACCATTCACACTGCCCGTCCGGGTATCGTGATTGGTAAAAAAGGTGAAGATGTCGACCGTCTGCGTCGCGATCTCACCGAGTTGATGGGTGTTCCTGTTCACGTGAACATCGAAGAAGTTCGCAAGCCGGAGCTGGATGCCAAGCTCGTCGCTGCTAACGTAGCGGGCCAGCTTGAGCGTCGCGTGATGTTCCGTCGTGCCATGAAGCGCGCGGTGCAAAACGCAATGCGTCTTGGCGCTGGCGGCATCAAGATTCAGCTGTCAGGTCGTCTGGGTGGTGCTGAAATCGCACGTACCGAATGGTACCGCGAAGGTCGTGTTCCGTTGCATACATTGCGTGCGGACATCGACTACGCCACTTACGAAGCTCACACCACCTATGGCGTTATCGGCGTCAAAGTGTGGATCTTCAAGGGTGAAATCCTCGGTGGTATCGAGGAAGTACGTGCCAAGGCCAAGCAACAGCAGCCTTCCGGCAACGCGCCCAAGAAGAAAGGTTCCAGGTAAGGGGAGAGCGAGTCGATGTTACAGCCCAAGCGTATGAAATTCCGCAAGATGCAGAAAGGCCGCAACCGTGGTCTGGCGCATCGCGGAAGCAAGATCAGCTTCGGGGAGTACGGCCTGAAAGCTACCGGTCGTGGTCGCGTTACTGCGCGCCAGATCGAAGCCGGCCGTCGTGCGATCACACGTCACGTAAAGCGTGGCGGTAAAATCTGGATCCGCGTCTTCCCTGATAAGCCGATTTCCAAGAAGCCGCTCGAAGTTCGTATGGGTAAAGGTAAAGGCTCCGTCGAATACTGGGTAGCCCAGATCCAGCCGGGTCGGGTCCTGTATGAAATCGAAGGTGTGCCTGAAGAGCTCGCTCGTGAAGCATTCGAGCTTGCCGCACAGAAAATGCCCATATCCACCACCTTTGCGAAACGGACGGTGATGTGATGAAAGCCCAGGAAATTCGTGAAAAGTCCGCAGGAGAGCTCCATGAGCAGCTCCTCGAACTCCTCCGCGAGCAGTTCAACCTGCGCATGCAGAAGGCCACCGGCCAACTGAGCCAGACTCATCTGCTCAAGCAGGTCCGTCGGGATATTGCCCGTGTGAAGACTGTGCTCAACGAGAAGGCAGGTGACTGAGATGGCCGAAGAGAAAAAAGCACGTACGCTCACCGGCAAGGTGGTGAGCGACAAGATGGACAAGTCCATCGTCGTAATGATCGAGCGTCGTGAGCGTCACCCGATCTACGGAAAATACGTTAAGCGCTCCACCAAGCTGCACGCCCATGACGAGGCGAACCAGGCTAAGGCAGGCGATACGGTTTCCATTGAGGAGTGCCGTCCGCTTTCCAAGAAGAAAGCCTGGGCGCTAATCGAGGTGGTCGAGCAGGCCAAGGGGTAACCCATGCACCTGTTCAACCAGTGCAGTCAGATTAGGTTTGGAGAAAACCGATGATTCAGACTCAGACAATGCTGGATGTCGCCGACAACAGCGGAGCGCGCCGGGTGCAGTGCATCAAGGTGTTGGGCGGTTCACACCGTCGCTACGCTCGCATTGGTGACATCATCAAGGTAACGGTGAAGGAAGCCATTCCGCGTGGCAAGGTCAAGAAAGGCCAGGTCATGAAAGCGGTTGTGGTCCGGACCCGTAGTGGCGTCCGTCGTAACGACGGTTCGCTGATCCGTTTCGATGGAAATGCGGCGGTTTTGTTGAATAACACCAACGAACAGCCAGTCGGTACTCGTATTTTCGGGCCGGTCACTCGTGAGCTTCGTAACGAGAAGTTCATGAAGATCATTTCCTTAGCGCCTGAAGTGCTGTAAGGAGCGAGGCGGATATGCAAAAAATCAAACGTGACGATGAAGTCATCGTCATCGCCGGGAAGGATAAGGGCAAGCGTGGCACTGTTAAGCGGGTACTAGAAAACCGCTTCTTGGTGTCCGGTGTGAACATGATCAAGCGTCACACCAAGCCAAATCCCATGGCGGGAAATCAGGGCGGTATCGTCGAGCGTGAGGCTCCGATTCACGCGTCCAACGTAGCCATCTTCAATTCGGAGACCGGTAAGGCGGATCGCGTCGGCTTCCAAGTGAAGGAAGACGGTACCAAGGTACGTATCTACAAGTCGACGCAGACGCAGATCGACGCCTAACGCGAGTCGGGTAGCAAAATGGCGAACTTGAAAGAACGTTATCAAAACGAGGTCGTAGCACAGCTCAAAGAGCAGTTCAGCTACGCCAACGTAATGCAGGTGCCCCGCATCACGAAAGTGACGCTTAATATGGGCATCGGCGATGCGGTCAGCGATAAAAAGCTGATCGACAATGCCATCGGCGACCTGGAGATGTTGTCCGGTCAAAAGCCGCTGGTGACCAAGGCACGCAAGTCCATCGCGGGCTTCAAGGTGCGCGAAGGTTGGCCCATCGGGATCAAGGTAACACTGCGCGCCGAGCGTATGTGGGACTTCTTGGACCGTCTGGTCTACATCGCGATTCCTCGCGTGCGTGACTTCCGTGGTCTCAACCCGAAGTCCTTCGACGGTCGCGGCAACTACTCCATGGGTGTGCGTGAGCAGATCATCTTCCCGGAGATCGAGTATGATAAGATCGATCGAATCCGTGGGTTGGACGTCACTATCACCACTACCGCCAACACCGACGAGGAAGGTCGCGCGCTATTATCCGCGCTGAACTTCCCGTTCAAGAAATAAGGGTTGGATCATGGCTAAAAAAAGCATGGTAGAGCGTGAGCTCAAGCGCACCAAATTGGTCGAGAAGTACGCGGCCAAGCGCGCTGAGCTCAAGGCAATCATCGTAGATGTGAACGCTTCTGAGGAAGATCGCTTCGAGGCGACGCTGAAGCTGCAGCAACTGCCGCGCGATTCGAGCCCGGTACGCCAGCGTAACCGCTGCCGCGTCACAGGCCGTCCGCACGGTTTTTACAACAAGTTCGGCCTCGGCCGTAACAAGCTGCGTGAAGCCGCCATGCGTGGCGACGTTCCTGGTCTGAAAAAGTCCAGCTGGTAACGCCACGTAGAATCATCAGGAGCGCACATTAAATGAGCATGCAAGACACTCTGGCGGATATGTTTACCCGTATCCGCAATGCGCAGATGGCCACCAAGGAGACGGTTTCCATGCCGTCTTCCAAGTTGAAAGTGGAAGTGGCCCGCGTGCTGAAAGAAGAGGGCTATATCACCGATTTCACGGTGGCTGAAAGCACCAAGCCCGAATTAACCGTGACCCTCAAGTACTTTGAGGGCAAGCCGGTTATCGACCATATCCAGCGGGTTTCCAAGCCGTCTTTGCGCCGTTACATGGGCAAGGACAACCTGCCTAAGGTCGCCGATGGTCTGGGTATTGCGATCGTGACCACCTCCAATGGGGTGATGACCGATCGTGCCGCTCGCCAGGCGGGTGTTGGTGGCGAAGTCATCTGCACCGTATTCTAGGAGGCTGGAATGTCCCGCATAGCGAAATATCCGGTTAAAGTGCCTGCCGGCGTTGAGATTAAAATCGATGCCGACCAGCTGACCGCCAAGGGCGGCCAAGGCACGCTGTCAATGACCATTCACCACGACGTGGTAGTGGCTCAAGAAGATGGCCAGCTGACCTTCGCCCCGAGTGAATCTGCCAAGAGCTGGGCAATGGCCGGTACTACCCGCGCCCTGGTCCAGAACCTGGTGACGGGCGTATCCGAGGGGTTTACACGGACCCTCGAAATTGTTGGCGTCGGTTATCGTGCCCAAGTAAAGGGCCAGACGCTCAATCTTTCACTGGGCTTCTCGCACCCGGTCGACTACGAACTGCCTGAAGGTGTATCAGCGGAAACGCCGAAAAACACCGTGGTCGTGCTGAAAAGCGCGGACAAGCAGCAGCTCGGTCAGTGCGCCGCGGAAATCCGCGCCTTCCGTCCCCCTGAGCCGTATAAAGGCAAGGGTGTTCGGTACGCCGACGAGCAGGTGCGTCGCAAAGAAGCCAAGAAGAAGTAAGGCAGGGTTATGAACGCGAAGAAAGAATCTCGTCTCCGTCGTGCCCGCCGCGCTCGCGCCAAGATCCGCGAGCTGGGCGTGTATCGCCTGTGCGTCAACCGTACCCCGCGTCACATCTATGCGCAGATTATCTCGCCGGATGGTGGCAAAGTGCTGGCCAGCGCATCTACGCTGGACAAGGCACTGCGCGAGGGTGCGACCGGCAACTCAGAAGCCGCTACGAAAGTAGGCGAACTGATTGCCGAACGCGCTAAAGAAGCAGGCATCACCCAGGTGGCCTTCGACCGTGCTGGCTTTAAGTATCACGGTCGCGTCAAGGCTCTGGCCGACGCCGCGCGTGAAGGCGGCCTGGAATTCTAAAGGGTTTTTACGATGGCGAAGAACGAACAGCAAAGCGGTGATCTGCAGGAAAAGCTTGTGCAGGTCAACCGCGTCGCCAAGGTGGTCAAGGGTGGTCGTATTTTCGGCTTCACCGCACTGACCGTCGTTGGTGATGGTAAAGGTCGTGTTGGTTTCGGTCGTGGCAAGGCGCGTGAAGTGCCGATCGCGATTCAGAAAGCCATGGACCAAGCTCGTCGCAACATGGTCAAGGTCAACCTTTCAGGCCATACGCTGCAATACCCGGTTAAAGCCCGTCACGGTGCTTCCAAGGTATTCATGCAGCCGGCCTCTGAAGGTACCGGCATTATCGCCGGTGGCGCCATGCGCTCTGTACTGGAGCTCGCTGGTGTCCATGACGTACTGGCCAAGTGCTACGGTTCCACCAACCCGGTTAACGTGGTGCGAGCGACTGTCAAAGGTCTCGCTTCCATGCAAGCACCGGATGACGTGGCCGCCAAACGCGGCCTGTCTGTCGAAGCGATCACGGGGTAAGGCACCATGGCAGCAACGATCAAGGTTACCCAGATCCGTAGCACCATCGGCGTTCAGCCCCGGCACAAGGCCACTATCAACGGCCTGGGACTGCGTCGCATCGGTCATTCGGTTGAGCTGGAAGACACCCCTGCCGTACGCGGCATGATCCACAAGGTGAACTACCTTGTGCGCGTTGAGGGAGAGTAATCCATGAAACTCAATACCTTGAGCCCGGCAGCGGGCTCTAAACACGCTGCAAAGCGCGTTGGTCGTGGTATCGGTTCCGGTCTGGGCAAGACCGGTGGCCGAGGCCACAAAGGCCAGAAAGCACGCAGCGGTGGCAGCGTCAAGCCAGGTTTCGAAGGCGGTCAGATGCCGTTGCAGCGTCGTCTGCCGAAGTTTGGTTTTACCTCGGCCAAGTCGATGGTCTCGGAAGAGGTTCGCCTGGCTGAGCTGGCCCAGGTGGCTGGCGAAGAGGTGACCCTCGAGACGCTGAAGCAGGCAAACGTGCTGAAGGATGCAACGCTACACGCGAAGATCATCCTTTCTGGCGAACTGAAAAAAGCGGTTACCGTTCGCGGCATCAAGGTCACCAAGGGTGCCCGTGAAGCGATCGAAGCCGCTGGCGGCAAGGTAGAGGACTAAATGGCCAAGTCAGGAAACATGCCGGCGATGGGCAGCGGTCTGAGTGAACTGTGGGCGCGTTTGCGCTTCGTGCTCCTCGCCATCGTGGTGTACCGTATCGGTGCCCACATTCCCGTTCCCGGTATCAATCCTGACCAGCTTGCTGCCTTGTTCAGGGAGCAACAGGGCACCATCCTGGGCATGTTCAACATGTTCTCGGGTGGTGCGCTGGAGCGCATGAGCGTCCTCGCCCTGGGTATCATGCCCTATATTTCGGCGTCGATTATCATGCAGCTGATGACTGCGGTCTCTCCCCATCTTGAACAGCTCAAGAAGGAAGGCGAGGCCGGCCGCCGCAAGATTAGCCAGTACACCCGCTACGGCACGGTGCTGCTGGCGTTTATCCAGGCTGTCGGTATGTCTGTCGGTCTGGCGAGCCAGGGTATCGCGTACACTGCTGATTTCAGCTTCTATTTTACCGCCGTGATTACATTTGTATCGGGCGCGGTATTCATGATGTGGCTAGGTGAGCAGATTACCGAGAAAGGCATTGGCAACGGTATCTCGTTGCTGATCTTTGCCGGTATTGTGGCCGGGCTGCCCAGTGCGGCAGGTCAGGCGTTTGAACTGGCCCGCAACGAAGGGGCCTGGAACGTACTGCCACTGTTAGCGCTATCGGCACTGGGTATCGCGACTGTTGCGTTCGTGGTGTTCATCGAGCGCGGTCAACGCCGCCTTAAAGTGAACTACCCGCGGCGCCAGGTCGGCAACAAGATGTATGCAGGGCAAAGCAGCTACCTGCCACTGAAAGTGAATATGGCGGGTGTTATCCCGGCCATCTTCGCTTCCAGTATCCTGCTCTTCCCGGCCTCGATCGGCCAATGGGTAGGCGCAGGCGATGGCATGGAGTGGTTGCAGCGTGCTTCGCAAGCATTAGGCCCCGGCCAACCGCTTTACATCTTGCTTTTTGGGGCGGCAGTGGTATTCTTCTGCTTCTTTTACACAGCGCTGGTCTTCAACCCCAAGGATGTAGCTGACAATCTTAAAAAGTCAGGTGCTTTTCTGCCGGGTATTCGTCCTGGCGAGCAGACCGCTCGCTATATTGACAAGGTCATGACGCGGTTAACGTTGTTTGGTGCCTTGTACATCACTGCGGTTTCCCTGATGCCCCAGTTCCTGATCGTAGCGTGGAACGTGCCGTTCTTCTTTGGCGGTACCTCGCTTTTGATCGTGGTAGTGGTCATCATGGACTTCATGGCCCAGGTGCAGTCGCATCTCATGTCGCATCAATATGACTCAGTGATGAAGAAGTCCAACCTGAAAGGCTACGGTAGTGGCGGCATCATGCGCTAAGGCGCCTGCCGCCCGTATTGGAGAGAACGATGAAAGTTCGAGCTTCCGTAAAGAAAATGTGCCGTAACTGCAAGATCATTCGTCGCAATGGCGCAGTTCGCGTCATCTGCATCGAACCGCGGCACAAGCAGCGCCAGGGTTAATTTTCCTGGTCTGTATTAAGCGGGTGCCGGCATACCCCTTGCCTTCGGGTGTAAAAAGGGGGTATGCTGTTGCGCCTTTTAAAGATGATTAACGAGCAAGCCGCTCAAATTTCGGAGTAAGCTGATGGCCCGTATTGCAGGCGTCAATATCCCGGACAACAAGCATGCGGCGATCTCGCTGACCTATATCTTCGGGATTGGCCGTACACGTGCAGAACACATCTGTGTTGCTGCCGGTATCGCGCCGACTGCCAAGATCCAGGACCTGTCTTCTGATGAAGTCGACACCCTGCGTTCTGAAGTTGGTAAGTACACCGTAGAGGGCGACCTTCGTCGTGATGTCACGCTTAACATTAAGCGTCTCATGGACTTAGGTTGTTTCCGTGGTCTGCGTCATCGTCGTAGTCTTCCGCTGCGTGGTCAGCGGACCAAGACTAACGCGCGTACCCGTAAGGGCCCGCGTAAGCCGATCCGCAAATAACACGCACGTTCTGGCGTAAAGACAGGAATAGACATCAACATGGCTAACCCGCGTAGTAACCGTAAAAAGGTTAAAAAGCAGGTAGTGGATGCCGTTGCGCATATCCATGCCTCTTTTAACAACACGATCGTGACGATCACAGACCGCCAGGGCAACGCTCTGTCATGGGCGACTGCCGGTGGTTCGGGTTTTCGTGGTTCTCGCAAGAGCACCCCGTTCGCTGCTCAAGTGGCAAGTGAACGTGCAGCAACTGCTGCAGCCGAGTATGGTGTGAAAAACGTCGACGTGCTGGTCAAAGGCCCAGGTCCCGGTCGTGAATCCGCCGTGCGCGCACTGAATGCCGCCGGCTTCCGCGTGCAAAGCATTATCGACGCGACGCCCATCCCCCATAATGGCTGCCGTCCGCCGAAGAAACGCCGCGTTTAAGGAGACAGATTCATGGCTCGTTATATTGGACCGAAGTGCAAACTGTCTCGTCGTGAAGGCACCGACCTCTTTTTGAAGAGTGGCGTGACTCCCTTCGAGAAAAAGTGTAAATCCGAGCAGATTCCGGGTGTACACGGCCAGCGCCGTCAACGTCTTTCAGACTACGGCTTGCAGCTTCGCGAGAAGCAAAAAGTACGTCGCATGTACGGCGTACTCGAAAAGCAGTTCCGTAACTACTACAAAGAAGCCGCTCGCCAGAAAGGCGCGACCGGTGAAGTATTGTTGCAGTTGCTCGAATCCCGACTGGATAACGTCGTCTACCGTATGGGCTTCGGCTCGACTCGCTCTGAAGCGCGTCAGCTGGTCAGCCACAAGGCGATTAGCGTGAACGGTCGCAGCGTCAATGTCGCTTCCTACCAAGTGAAGCCGGGTGACGTTGTTTCCATTCGCGAAAAGGCGAAGAACCAGGCTCGCATTCAAAACGCGTTGTCCATTGCGGCCAACCGTGGTGATGTGGCGTGGATCGAAACCGACGCCAAGAAGATGGAAGGCACTTTCAAGGCTCTGCCTGAACGCGGTGACCTGTCTGCCGACATCAACGAAAACCTGATCGTCGAGCTTTACTCCAAGTAAGCAGTTTTCTGTTTCTTGTCGGCTGGGTGCCGGTTTAGCACTGGCACCCAGCCGTACCGAGTATCAAGTATCCGTTTGGCAGCCTGAAAGGTGTTCATATGCAGCGTTCAGTGACAGAGTTTCTCCGTCCTCGTGACATCAAGGTCGAAGAAATCAGCGCACATCATGCCAAGATCGTTCTCGAACCGTTCGAGCGCGGCTTTGGTCACACCCTGGGGAATGCACTGCGTCGCATTCTGCTTTCGTCCATGCCCGGCTGTGCCGTGGTAGAGGCTGAAATTGCGGGTGTCGAGCACGAATATAGTGCTCTCGAAGGGGTGCAGGAAGATGTCATTGAAATCCTCCTGAACTTGAAAGATGTTGCGATCAAGATGCACAGCCGCGATGAGGCGGTGCTCTCGCTGAACAAGCAGGGCCCAGCCGTCGTCACCGCTGGCGACATTGCGCTTGATCATAGCGTCGAAATCGTCAACCCGGACCACATCATTGCGCATGTCAATGAAGGTACCGAGCTGAAGATTCAGCTTAAGGTAGCGATGGGTCGTGGCTACGAACCGGCTGACGCCCGTGGCTCTGATGAAGAGTCCCGTGCCATTGGCCGCCTGCAGCTGGATGCTACCTTCAGCCCTGTCCGCCGAGTTTCCTACGCGGTCGAAGCTGCTCGTGTAGAACAGCGTACTGACCTCGATAAGCTGATTATCGATCTGGAAACCGACGGTACTCTGGATCCGGAAGAGGCTATCCGCCGCAGTGCGACCATCCTGCAAGAGCAGCTGGCCGCCTTCGTCGACCTGGAAGCAGATAAAGAGCAGGAAGTCGAAGAGGAAGAGGATCACGTCGATCCGATCCTATTGCGCCCCGTAGACGATCTTGAGTTGACCGTTCGCAGCGCGAACTGCCTGAAAGCCGAGAATATTTATTACATCGGTGATCTGATTCAGCGTACTGAAGTTGAGCTGTTGAAGACCCCGAACCTCGGTAAAAAGTCCTTGAATGAAATCAAGGATGTATTGGCGGCGCGCGGCTTGTCCCTCGGCATGCGGTTGGAAAATTGGCCACCCGCTAGCCTGAAGGACGACAAGGCCTCCGCGTGAGTGTCGACTCGAGTCCCAGTTTGGTAAGGAATTACAACCATGCGTCATCGTAAGAGTGGTCGTCATCTGAATCGCACCAGCTCGCATCGGCAGGCCATGTTCAAGAACATGTCTGTCTCGCTGGTCGAACATGAAGTTATCAAGACAACCCTGCCCAAAGCCAAGGAGTTGCGTCGCGTTATCGAGCCGCTGATCACCTTGTCTAAGCAGGACAGCGTTGCCAACCGCCGTCTGGCGTTTGCCCGCACGCGCTCTAAAGAAGCCGTCGGCAAACTGTTCAACGAGTTGGGTCCGCGTTACGCCGAGCGTCCGGGCGGTTACGTCCGTATTCTCAAGTGCGGTTACCGCACCGGCGACAATGCGCCCATGGCATACGTTGAGCTTGTCGATCGTCCGGTGGTTGAAGAGGCCGTTGCAGAAGAGTAATTCGCTTCTTTGACACCTGGTCAACACCAAAACCGACCCCTTGTGGGTCGGTTTTTTTATGGTGCCGATTAACCAGTTCAACGTATATACTCAGGGCATTAGCCTGAAGTAAAGGCAATTATCATGGCAGTGGTATAAAACAAAATGTCAGGGGGACGTATGAGAGCGAGACAATGTTGGCGAGGCGCATCCATCAGGGCAGCATCGCTGATCACAGGAATGTTGTTCATTGCCATGTCACTGCCCCTTCAAGCGGCCAATCCACGCTATGCCGGGATGGTCGTCGACCTTGATGAAGGTGAGGTACTGTATTCGGAAAACGCGGATGCTCGCCGTTACCCGGCCTCGCTGACCAAGGTCATGACCCTTTATCTGACGTTTGAAGCACTTGAAGAAGGCCGATTGCAGCTGGATCAGCCGCTGCCGGTATCGTCACAGGCAGCGTCCATGCCCGCAACAAAATTATGGCTTTCCCCAGGCAGCTCGATTCTGGTCGATGAAGCCATTCGCGCGCTCGCCGTTCGTTCTGCCAATGACGTGGCGGTCGTCATGGCCGAGGCGTTGGGTGGCAGCGAACGGCGCTTTGCCCAGTTAATGACCGAAAAAGCTCGCGAGCTGGGGATGCGCCATACCACCTTCCGCAATGCCTCCGGGCTTCCCGATGATCGGCAGATTACGACAGCACGCGACATGGTCACCCTGGCAGTCCGCGTGATGCGGGACTTCCCCGACTACTACCATTATTTTGGCCTGCAGGAATTCACTTATCGCGGCACCCGGCACACCAGTCACAACCGACTGGTGCGTGACTACCCCGGTGCAGATGGCTTGAAGACCGGTTTCATCCGCGCTTCAGGCTTCAACGTGATCACCACGGCCAAGCGGGGTGACCGACGCTTGATGGCTATTGTGATGGGCGGGTTTACCGCCCAGTCGCGGGATAAGCACATGGCCAATCTGCTGGATCGTAGCTTCACCCGTGCCGCCCTTCTGGATAAGTCTAACTGGTTGGCCGATCTTGATTTTTCCAAAGAATACATGGCCTTTGCCCCAACCCCTTCTCATACGCCCACGCCAACACCAACGCCTGCACCGGTTGAAGCGTCACCCGTTGTGGCGTCTTACTCGCCTGAAACGGCGCCATTTGAGCCGCCGACGGTGGCAACAACGCAAGATTCAGCGCCGCAAACGGATCCGTTGCAGGCCTTTATCGACCGCGAGCGTGTCATGGCAACCCGTGCGGCAGGTGGCTGGGGGATCCAGGTGGGCGCCTTCAGCCAGGAAGATCAAGCCCAGCGCTATGCACGTCAAGCTGCCACCTACCTGCCCCGTGACCTCGATGGCCAAGTGGCGATCGATACCTCGGTAGGGCAAAGCCCGATATTTCGGGCCCGGCTGATGGCGCTTGAAGAGCAGCAGGCGCGCCAGGCCTGCGAACAGCTTCGCTCGCGGGGAATGGACTGCATGGTCGTCAACGCCAGCCTGTAGCGCGGAAAAGTGCCAAAAACCCCGCCAAAGGTTCTTTTGGCGGGGTTTTTTAGTTTTCAGTCAATCAATGTTAGGCAATAAAAAGGAGGGAGCGGTGACAACGTCGCTGAAAGGCATACTCTGCATGTGTACTGGTGTCCTTTTCCTGGCACTGGGGGACGCTGTCTCCAAGTGGTTGGGCGAGGTGCATTCGCCACTGCAGATCATCTTCTTTCGGGCGCTGGTCTCGCTGCCGCTGATTGCGCTGCTTGCTCATTTTGCCGGTGGCTTGCGCAAGTTGCGGACCCGGCGCCCGGGTGTGCATCTGCTACGCGGCTTGATCTATACCGCCACCATGGTCTGTTTCGTATGGGGGTTGACGCTCTTACCGCTGGCCGAGGCCACGGCGATCGCCTTCGTGGCGCCGCTGTTTGTCACCCTGCTATCGGTGCCGTTGTTGGGAGAGCGCATCGAACCGCCGGTGCTTATTGCCTCACTGGTGGGGTTTGTCGGGGTGTTGATTATTGTTCGTCCTGATAGCGATGCCTTTCAACTGGGCGCCCTGGTGCTGGTGGGGGCGGCGCTGTTCTATGCCCTGATGATGATTACCGCACGCCGCTACGGGGGCCGTGAACACCTTTGGGCGATGCTGTTCTACATGACCTCTGTGCCCCTTATAGTGACGGGGCTGACCCTGCCCTGGGTCTGGCAGACGCCGCTGCCCTGGCACTGGCTGGGGTTTTTGGCGTCTGGCGTACTGGGCGTGGGCGCGACGGCGTTTATTACCCTGGCGTTTCGCTTCGCGCCAGCAGCGATAGCCGCCCCATTCGATTACACCGCCATGCTCTGGGCAGTGCTGCTCGGCTGGTGGTTCTGGGGCGAGCTGCCCGACCTCTGGGTATGGGTGGGCAGCGCCTTGATCATGGCAAGCGGCCTGGCGATTGCCTATCACGACCGGCGAACCACCTTGAAGCGCCGCCCAACGGCCTAGGCTGTTAACGCTGGAAGGCGCGAGCCGCCGCCTCGGGGTCGGGCTGGCCGCAGATCGCCGAGATGACCGCTAGCCCGTCAGCGCCTGCCCGCCGTATCGAAGTCACATGGCTGGCATTCAGCCCGCCGATGGCCACGCTGGGAATCGGGCATTCCTTGATCAAGGAAGCAAGGCCGCCAAAACCAATCGGTTGGGCGTGATCCTGTTTGCTGGGGGTGGCAAAGATCGGCCCGATGCCCACGTAGTCAAGCTGATCAATGGGCGCGTCATGAAGTTGTTCCACGGTGTTGATCGAAAGCCCCAATATGGCCTGTGGCCCCATCGCCGCCCGGGCCTGGCGTACCGTGGTATCGCTCTGACCGACATGCAGTCCGTCGGCCTGACTGGCAAGCGCCACCTCAAGGCGGTCGTTGATGATCAACGCCACCCCGCTACCTGCCAGCAAGGCTTTCAAACGCCGTGCCTGGTCAATCATCTGTGCATCGCTTGCCTGCTTGTCGCGCAGCTGCACCATGGTGACGCCACCGCGGACAGCCTCGCTGACAGTGCGCTCAAGACCATGGTGCTGGCACAGGGTTGCGTCGGTGACCAGATAAAGCGACAGATCAAAGGGCATCGCGGACCTCCCGCCGGGCGAAGTGGTTAAGCGCATCAGGCGTGAGCTGATAAAGCGCGTCCAACAAGGCAACGTAAAAACTGCCCGGCCCCTGGGCGGTCTCCCCGGCACGCTCTCCGGCTGCCGCAAAACACGCCACGGCGGCACTGCTGGCGTTCAGCGGCTCGTCCGGGTTGGCGGCGACAAAGGCGGCCACCAGAGCGCTGAGCCCGCACCCCAAGGTCGTGACACGGGGCATCAAAGGATGCCCGCCGCTGATCGTGTAGCAGGCTTTTCCGTCGGTGACTCTATCCCGTTCACCGGTCATGGCGACGATACACTGTTGCCCCTCGGCCAGTGCCATGGCGGCCGTTACGGCATCGTCGGTGGACGCAGTGGCATCAACCCCACGGCCCTGGTGGGCCAGCCCATCCAGCGCCAGAATTTCAGAGGCGTTGCCACGAATGACGCTGGGCTGAAGGGCTAAAAGGTCGGCGCAGACTTCCTGGCGATAACGGGTCGCGCCCACGGCGACGGGGTCCAGCACCCAGGGCGTGTCGTGTGCGCGAGCGGTGCGCGCGGCAAGCAGCATGGCCTCCGCCCAGGGCGATGAAAGCGTCCCGATGTTGATCGACAGCGCATCGGCCAGCGCGGTGAATTCAGCAACCTCCTGGGTGGCATGCAGCATGGCGGGTGACGCCCCGGTGGCCAGCAGCACGTTGGCGGTGCTGTTCATCGCGACATAGTTGGTGATGCAGTGAATAAGCGGGGTGGTGTCGCGCAGCGCCGTCAAGCTGTCGCCAAAGTTGGGGATGGTCATGAAGTCCTCCCGGCAGGGAGGTGGTGACGGGGCACCACGACTCCCTACGCCGGTATTAGCCGGTTCAGGTTATAAGGGTGCTTCTCAGCCCGTTCGGTGACGAGCGCCCCTGTCGTGCCCCTACTATCCGTGGCTTGGACGAGTCTGTAAAGCCCTGGAAAGGCTCGTTTAACGAAACGAGATGCGCGTTCCGTAGGTGAGCATTTCATCGGGCGTTATGGCTTTCCCCGCCACACCGATCATTTCGTCGCCGCATTGATCGGCAAAGGTAAGCACGCCATGGGTCAAGCCCAATTCACCCAGGGTATCGCGGATTTCGCCAGTACCCAGAAAGGTGCTGACATGCCCCTGGGCATTGGATAAATCGGAAACCCCATTGGCATGGTGAAAGCGCACTTTATAGATGCCGTCCATTGATTCAACCTCCACAATTGGCGAGAAGCCATTGCGGAGCGCCTGGGAAAGCTGCTTCAAGGTGATCTGATCGCCAAGGGTCGTATCAATCGAGGCCATGACCTACTCCTGTGGGATACCCGTCCGGTGGGGACCAACTGATGGGTGTATAAAATTTATAATGGAAGTGTAGGATGTTTGCACAGAATATCCAAGGCGCAACCTCCTCAATGCACGGCATCCAGGGCGTGCTGGCGCAAGGTGTCCAGGCCGATGATGTCGAGGGTCTTCTGATTAGTGCCGGACAGGACGACGGGCGGTGCCAGGCCTACCTCGGCGGCTTCCAGCCAGCGTGACGCGCACAGGCACCAACGGTCGCCGGGCTGCAGGCCAGGAAAGCCAAATTCAGGCCGTGGCGTTACCAGGTCGTTGCCCTGTGCCAGCGAAAAGGCCAGAAACTCCTCCGTCAGCATGGCGCACACAGAGTGAACGCCCACATCATCCGCCCCCACGCGACAGAATCCATCGCGGTAAAAGCCGGTTTTGGGGTCATGGCAGCACGGGGTGAGCGGCTCACCCAGCACATTGAGATCGCGGGCCATAAGGCCTCCTTAGCGCAAGGGCTGGTATTTTGTCAGACTGCCCTCATGATGAAACGATAGACACCGATCATCCTGGTGAACCATGAGGGCGAGTCACGATGGTGGTTAAAGGCTGCGGGTACAGACGGTTTCTCAAGACTGGTAGCCAGGATTCTACAGCCTTGTACAAAGTAACCGATACGTCAAAGGAGATAGTGCATGTCGTTTCAAGGTGAGCAGCATCCAGGGGTTGCCCCGGCACCCGAGCAGACCCAGGGATTCCGTTTGAACCACACCATGCTGCGGGTCAAGGATCCCGAGCGTGCGCTGGCGTTTTATTCACAGGTGTTTGGTATGCAGGTGATGCGTCGGCTTGATTTTGAAGAAATGCAATTTTCCCTCTACTTCCTGGCTAACCTGGAAGACGCTGACCAAGTGCCTGAAGAGACGCAGGCAAGAACCGCCTGGACGTTCAGTCAAAAGGGGCTGTTGGAGCTGACCCACAACTGGGGCACGGAAAATCAGGACGGCTTTGCCTACCACGATGGCAACGCCGAGCCCCAGGGGTTTGGCCATATCTGCTTTAGCGTGCCCGATCTGGCGGCGGCCCAGGCGTGGTTCGACGAGCACGACGTCACCTTCGTCAAGCGTGCCGATCAGGGCAAGATGCAAGACGTGATTTTTGTCAAAGACCCGGACGGCTACTGGATTGAAGTGGTCCAGGCGGATCTGATGGTCAACAAGGGCGATTAGCATGGCGCATCTGCTTTTCCGCCTGCGCCATGTGACCGACGAAGAGGCCATGGAGGTTCGCCAGTTGCTCGATGCCCACGGCCTGGATACCTACGAGACGCAGGCTGGCTTCTTCCGGCTGGGCGTGGATGCCATCTGGCTGCACGACTTGAGCCAGCTAGATGATGCCAATGCGCTGCTGGCGGAGTATCAGGCCGAGCGCCAGGCGCGGGCCAGGCAAGAGCACAACGAGGCCCTCGCACGGGGCGATGCGCCCACCTTATGGCAGCGTTTTAGTGCCCACCCCGTGCAAATCACGCTGGTGGGCGTGGCCATTGTATTGCTGGTGGCGTTGACGCTGTTGCCCTTTATGGCCTTAGGCTGAAGCGTCCTGGACAGGCGGTAGGTGGCCGCGTTTGAGGTACATCTGCACACCGTTCTTTCCGGCTGTGAGGGTCAGGGCCATACCGCTGGGGTAGCGGCACCAGCTACCCGCGGTGTATTCCCGGTCGCCGTCGCTCAAGGCACCCTCCAGCACGAAAAACTCAAGCCCGCCGGTCAGCACCGGATACTCAATGGCCTGGCCAGCCTCCCAGTGTTCCAGGCTGACTCTCTCCTGTTTAAAGGTATGCAGCATCTTGTAGCTGATGCCGGGGCGACGGTCCGGCTGCCAGGGCAGGCGGTGGGCAGGGACGGCAAGCTGCAGCTCATCGTTTTGGTCGAACTGGTGCAGCTTGACCAGTATCAAGGCCCCTTCATCGCCAATTTTCGGCGTATGGCCGGTACCGATGGGGTTCCTCAAGTAGCTGCCGGCGGCATAACGGCCATACTCGTCGGCGAACACGCCTTCCAGCACCAAAATTTCTTCACCGCCCCCGTGGGTATGCGGGTCGAACTGGGTGTTGGGGGCGTAGCGTACGAGGCTGGTGGCACGGGCGACTTCGTCGCCAATACGGTCGAGCATCATCCGTTCGACGCCAGCGCTGGGCGAGGCCACCCAGCGGTAATCTTCCGGTGTCACACAGGCAAAGCGGGTAAAGTCGGCGTTTAAACGCATGGGGCTGACTCTTGCAGGCAAAGGAAGTGGTGCTAGTCTCCTTATCGACAGCGAAAAATGCAACTTTCGCTGATGCCAATCCTGCACTCAGCGCCCGTCAGTCAGCGCGGTCAGGAGTCGATGAGCCGCCTCAATGCGTGCCTGATTGGGGTAATTGCGGTTGGCCAGCATCACGATACCGATCTGCTCGCTGGGCACAAAGGCCACATAGCCGCCAAAGCCATTGGTAGAGCCCGTCTTGTTGTAGAACGCCTGCTGCCTGGGGGCCTGCGGTGGGCTCAAGCGGCTGACAGGGTTGGCGTTGAGGATCATCTCAAGCGAGTTGCCCTGGACAAGCGCATCAAGGGTGACCGGATAGGCGTAGCTTTCCCAGCCAAGACCCTGGGTCATGTTGCCGACGTCAAAGTAACCCGCGCGCGTAGTCGCCATGGCCTGGCCGAGTGGTCCATCAAGCCCGGTAGCATCCATATTCGCTTCCACAAACGTCAGCACGTCTGCCGCGGTTGATTTCAAGCCGTAGGCTTGGGCGTCCAGCACGCCCGGGTTCACCCTGATCGGTTCGTCATCTTGGGAGTAACCGTAGGCGTAACGCGGCTGTTGCGCGTCGGGCACCTGGTAGTAGCTGTTCTCAAGGCCCAGCGGTGCCAACAGGTCTTCCTGCATCAGCGTCTCGAACCGCTTGCCAAGGCTTTGCGCGGCGAGATAACCGAACAGGCCCATGCTCGGGTTGGAGTAGAGTCGATGGCTGCCGGGCGGTGACTCAGGCTGCCACTGGCGATAATAGTCCACCATCGCCGCTTCATCTTGCACGGCTTCCGGGAATTGCAGAGGAAGCTCGCCTGCCGTGTAGGTACCCAGTTCCAGCAGGGTGATCTCATCGAAGGCGCTGCCTTCAAGGGCCGACAGGTGCTGACTGGCTGAATCAGACAGCGACAGGTCGCCGCGGGAGGCCGCGTAAGCCGCCAGCGTAGCGGTGAACACCTTGCTGATGGAGCCAAGTTCGAACAGCGTCTCCTGGGTGACCGGGGTTTTTGCTTCCAGATCGGCAACGCCATAATTAAAGTAATACGGCTGGCCATTGATGCTAAGCGCAACTGACATCCCTGGAATACGCTGCTCGGCCATGAGCGGAGCGATCGTATCGTTTACTAGCGCCTCGATGTGTGCCTCGTCAGCGTCTTCAAGCGCCCAGACAGTGCTGGCGAAAAGCAGAGCACCTGTCATGATAAAGCCGGTTTTTGCTGCTAACATCCTGCGCATACATGGATCCTGTTGCGGTTGTGAAAGAAGGTGAGTGTCAGTGGGCCGGGTGTTGTCGCCAGCCGATACGCGCCTGACAGTCGCTAATATAGGGTGGGCAGGTGAGGGCCACAAACGGCGATATTTTGCCCAAGCCATTAGAAAAATTAGGGGGTCTGGATGGCGCGCTCCTATCTGCCGCTAAACGCGTTACGTGCCTTTGAGGCATCGGCGAGGCATTTGAGCTTTACCCAGGCAGCGGATGAGCTATGCGTTACTCAGGCGGCCGTTAGCCACCAGGTCAAACGGCTCGAAAGCCAGTTGAAGGTACCGCTATTTAAACGCCTGCCCCGAGGGCTGATGTTGACGCAAGAGGGCGAGCGCTTGTTGCCGGTACTGAATGGCGCCTTTGACCAGATGGCACATACCCTGGACCGGATAGGCGAGAGCGGTTATCGGGAAGTGCTGCATGTGGGCGTGGTGGGGACCTTTGCCGTCGGCTGGCTATTGCCACGTCTGGATGAGTTTCGGCAACAGTACCCGTTTATCGACCTACGCCTTTCCACCCATAACAATCGCGCCGAGCTGGCCGCCGAGGGCCTCGACTTTGCGATCCGTTTTGGTAGCGGGGCATGGCATGGTACCGCCGCACAGCCCTTGTTACCGGCGTCGCTGTCGGTAATGTGCACGCCAGAGATCGCTGCCCGGCTCAACACCCCAGCGGATGTGCTGGGCGAGACCTGGCTACGCTCCTATCGCGCTGATGAGTGGACCGAGTGGCTACTGGCGGCGGGGTTGCCCAGCAGCTATCCGATGTCGAAAAGCATCGTTTTCGACTCATCCATCGCCATGGTGGAGGCAGCCTTGCAAGGCGCGGGAGTGGCGTTGGCGCCACCCCTGATGTTCCCCCGTCAACTCAGCAGCGGCGCGCTGGTACAGCCTTTCAGCACCGCTGTCAGTTTGGGCGGTTACTGGCTGACGCGCCTGCAGACACGCCCCGAAACCCATGCCATGGCGTGTTTCCGGGCGTGGCTGCTCAAGGCGACCAACGCCTGAGTAGCGCGGGTTGATTGGCTCCGATCAGTGGTCATGCTCGCCGTGGTCGTGGCCGTGATCATCATGACCATGATCTTCGTGGTCAGTCTCTTCATGACCGGGCTCGGCTAACGCATCGTGCAACGTTCTGGCATTGTGACGCATCATTCCTAAGTAAGTACTTGCTTCGCCCTCGCTGCTCAGGGCATCCGCATATAGCGTGCCAGCCACGCTCAATCCGGTTTCTTCCGCCAGTTGATCAAGCACCGACTGATTGGTCATGTTCTCGTGGAACAGCGCCTCGACGTTCTCTTCTTCAATGACGTCGATCAGCTCGGCCATGCTGGCGCCGCTGGGGTCGGCTTCCGTCGACAGGCCCACCGGGGATAGAAAGCGCACGCCGTAGGCATCGGCAAAATAGCCAAACGAATCGTGGCCGGTAATCACGCTGGTAGAGCCAGGAATTTCTTCGATCAGCGTGCGAATTTCTTCATCCGCCGCTTGGATCTCGGCCAGATAGCGCTCGGCATTGGCCTGATAAGCCTCGCGATTGTCGTCATCGGCTTCGATCAAGCCATCGCGGATATTCGCCACATAGGTTTCAGCGCGTGCCAAGTCCTGCCAGGCGTGGGGGTCATCGTCGCCATGGACGTGTTCATCAGCGTGACCGTGATCGTCATGTCCATGGTTATCGTGAGCGTGGTCGTCATGCCCGTGGTCATCGTGGCCTGACCGGCCAAGTGGCTCGATGCCTGCGGTTGCGGTCACCAGCGCCCCGGTGTAATCGCTGGCGTCGATCAAGCGCTCCATCCAGCCTTCGAACAGCAGCCCGTTGAACACCACCAGGTCCGCGTCAGCCAGCGCCCGCGCGTCCCCCGGGCTCGGGGTATACATATGCGCATCACCGTCGGGCCCGACCAGTGAGGTCACCTCGACGTGCTCGCCGCCGACCTGTTCGACCATATCGGTGAGTATCGAAAAGCTGGTGACCACCTGGACACGTTCAGACGCCATGGCGGCGGGTAACGCCAGCAGGGCCGATACGCCAACCAGCCAGCGGGAAGGGGGCAATCTCATGTCATCACTCCTGTGGAAATGCAGCGGGCCACGCCCGAACGTCAAGTGCTCGGCTCGGCTGGCAGCGGCGCCGTTCTACGCCGCCACCTCGCCGCCAAGCTGTGATAACGGCCGAACAGGGCAGACAACAGATAGCCACTGCCGGCCAGCAGAATAATGCTGGGGCCTGAGGGAATATCGAGATGAAACGACAGCAACAGACCGCCGGTACTGGCAATCATCGCAAGCGCCACGGCAATCCCGATCAACCCCTCCAGGCGCTTGCTCCAGAAGCGCGCCGAGGTAGCTGGCAGCATCATCAAGCCCACTGCCATCAGCGTTCCCAGGGTTTGAAACCCGGCGGTCAGGTTGAGCACCAGCAGCCCCAAAAACACGCTGTGCACCCAGCCGCTGCGGCGACTCTGGCCGCGCAAAAACAGCGGGTCCAGGCATTCCACCACCAGGGCGCGGAAAATCACCGCCAGGGTCAGCACAATCAAGGTGCTCATCCCAGCGATCAGCAGCAGCGCGGTGGAGTTGATCGCCAGAATCGAACCAAACAGCACATGGGTCAGATCGACGCTGCTGCCACCGATCGAGATCAGCATCACGCCTGCCGCCAAGGAAATAATGAAAAAGCTCGCCATGGCGGCGTCCTCGCGCTGGCCGCCCATCTTGGAAACTGCCCCGGCAAGCAATGCCACCATCACGCCGAACAGCACGCCGCCGATGCTCATTACCGGCAGCGAAAAACCCGCCAGCAAAAAGCCCAGCGCAACCCCCGGCAGAATGGCATGGGCCATGGCATCGCCAATCAGGCTCATGCCGCGCAACACCAGGAATACCCCCAGGGTGGGCGCCGCCAACGACAGCGCCAGGCCGCCGACCACCGCACGGCGCATGAAGCCGTAATCGAAAGGCGCGATAAACCAGGCATCAAGCAGTGCCAGCATGACGGCCTCCCAGTGTGAACGGCACCACTTCCGCCGGGGCATGTTGATGCGTCAAGGCGCTTGGCGAGACCCAGCGGCCGTGACCGCCGTTGAGCATCAACACCTCATCGGCCAGGCGGCGCAGGTGATCCATGTCGTGCAGCACCAGAATCAGGGTGGCCCCGTTGTCGGCCATCTGGCGCAGAATACGGATCAGAATATCCACCGTCTCGCTATCCACATTGGCAAACGGCTCGTCGAGCAGCAGAAGCTCGGCTTCCTGCATCAGCGTACGGCCAATCAGGGCGCGCTGGCGCTGGCCGCCGGAAAGCTCACCCAACGGGCGGTGCGCCAGGTGTGAGATACCCAGCCGCGCCATGATATCGCGGCCCTTGCGGTAGTGCGCCGCGCAATAGCCTTTCAGCGCCCCATGGCTCGGCCAGCTGCCGGTCATCACCAGCTCTTCCACGCTCATCGGGAAGGATAGGTCCAGCGCCAACTGCTGTGGCAGCCAGGCCCGGCGTTCCTTGGGCACGGTGCATACGACCTTGCCATTCATCGGGCGGAGTTCACCCATGATGGCTTGAATAAGGGTGCTTTTGCCCGCCCCGTTCGCGCCAATCAAGGCGGTGATCGCCCCAGGCTGAAAGTCGCCTTCCACATGCTCAAGCACCGTACGGTGCCCCTGGGCCAAATGCAGGTTATGCAACTGCAGGCGTGATAGTGAACGCTGACTCATGACGCCCACCCGTTAGCCCACCACACCATCAACCACAGCACCAGCAAGGGTACCGAGACCGACAGCAGCCGCCGCAACGCCGACAGCGACATCAGCGAAAAATGGCAAGGGCCTTCCTTGTTATGGCGATGCGAATGCTCACTCATTAAACCGACCTCGTGAATGGCAAAATAGGTTATAACATAACAATTGGCGATGCCAATAAATTTGCCAATTATTCTACTCGCTCAGCGGCGCAGGGCAACGCTAATCATGCCGCGATGCCATCAGATCAGACGGGGAGGATTTAGGGGTAGAGACGTATGACGAGGGTCAATGGTGTTTCGTTATAAAGAATGATTAGATGAGGCTAGAAAAACGATGGAGGGGCAATGGTGACTTACTATCGCTATTGGGGCAAAGCGCAAGCCAAGGGAATGGCCGTAGAGTGTCATCTATTGCCGTATCACAACCTCGATGTTGCAGCCGTGGGCTGGCGGCTGCTTTCACCTGATAGACCCCTGACACAGTGTTTGGCAGCGCAACTAAGTCTTGAGCCTGCAGTGCTGCGTAATCTATTGGTTTTTTGGTTGGGCTTGCACGACATTGGCAAATTTTCACGATCTTTCCAGGGGCTTTTTCAACCGACCTCAAACTTGGCATTAGTACCTCCCGCTGCGCAATATGCCTATACCGAGCGCCATGACCGCTTAGGGGCAGTGGTTTGGGAGGCTAAATGGCGAGACTGGTTAGAGGATGGCACTTTGCAGTGGCCTTGTGATCCGAGCCGCTCTACAGTCAAAGCGCTTCGCGCGGCCTTTCCTGTTATCAGTGCTCCTTTCTTTGGTCATCACGGCCAGCCAGTAAGCGCAGGCAATATCGACGTAGAGATGTTTTTCTGCTGTGACGAGCATGCCGACGATATTGAAGCAACGCGCCAATTTATTGCCGATTGGGCCAGCGTCGTTCCACCAGAGTGGCCAGTCGAACAGCTTTTTTCAGAAGAGTGGGTGTATGCGCTACAGACGCTAAGCTGGTCAATTGCAGGCTGGGCAACCATAAGTGATTGGTTGGGCTCGAACCAGGATCACTTTCCCTACCTCCAAAAGCAGCTTACTCTCGCCGATTATTGGCAAATTGCGTTACACAATGCTGAGAAAGCATTGGAAGAAGCAGGGTTTAGCAACGTTTCCAAGCCGTTGCCGTATGCTGGAATGTCAGATTGGTTTGGTAAGCAATCCATAACGCCAACGCCCTTGCAGCAGGCTGCCGAGACAGTAGAGATCTCAGGCGGGCCGCAGCTGTTTATCTTGGAAGACGTCACCGGGTCAGGCAAAACCGAGGCCGCCTGCATTTTGACCCAGCGCCTATTAGCGGCAGGTCACGGCGATGGGCTCTATTTCGCACTGCCTACTATGGCGACTTCTAACGCCATGTATTCGCGGTTGGGTAATTTGCATCGCCGGTTTTATACAGCAGAATCTTCTCCCTCCTTTGTCCTTGCCCACGGCGCGCGGGATTTAAACGACGATTTTATCGCCGCCGTTGCCGCACTTCAGCCTAGTGATCTGGATTACACCGCTGGAGAGCTATCAGCCACGAGCCGCTGTAACCAATGGCTAGCGGATTCACGTAAAAAGGCGCTGCTGGCGGAAGTGGGTGTAGGCACCATTGACCAAGCCTTAATGGCTATTTTGCCGTTTCGCCACCAGTCGCTTCGCTTGTACGGGCTGGCGCGAAAGGTGTTAGTGATTGATGAGGTGCACGCTTACGACAATTACATGCAAACACTTCTCAGCCAACTGCTGGTCTACCATGCTCGCCAGGGCGGTAGCGCGATTCTGTTAACGGCCACGCTCCCCCGTGCCATGCGCAGTGCCTTAATGGTTGCTTGGCAATCAGGGCTTGGTCAGCCAGCAACGAAACCACAAAAAGATGACTTTCCGTTACTGACCCATGTGAGCGAGGAGCAGCCGTTGGAGTTGCCGCTGGGATCGCGCAAAGAGGTGTCCAGAAGCGTTACAGTCGCTTGGCTTAACGAAGAAGAGCAGGCGATAGAGGCGGTGCTGGAAGCTGTGGAGGCCGGTGAGTGTATCGCTTGGGTGCGCAATACAGTAGATGACGCTATTCGTGCATTCGAAGCCATCGCTGCCCGCCACCTTGAACCCGAGCGCTGCCTGCTGTTCCACAGCCGCTTTGCCATGGTAGATAGGCAGCGCATTGAGTCCCAGGTCATTGATCGATTAGGCAAAGACTCAACGCCTGAAATACGCAAGGGGCAAGTATTGATCAGTACCCAGGTATTTCAGGAATCTCTCGACTGCGATGTCGATGTGATGATTAGCGATATCGCACCCATTGATCTGCTTATTCAGCGGGCAGGGCGGTTACAACGCCATCATCGAGGGCAGCGCTGTTTGCCGCGCTTACTGGTGCTAGCGCCGCCCTGGGCAGATGATCCTGACGAAAAATGGTTGCAGCGCACGTTGCCAGGCACCCAGGCGGTTTATCGGGATACGTCCCTATGCTGGCTAACCCAGCGGGTGCTGCGCCGCCTGGGTGAGATTTGTATACCGGAGAGGGCAAGAGATCTTATTGAGAGGGTGTATGGACAAGTGTCTGATGATATTCCTGATGCCCTGCAGGCAGCGCGCTATGAGCAAAAAGGAATGCAAAGAACGGCTGGCTCGATAGCGAACTTCAACGCCCTCAATCTTGAGGAGGGCTACATAAAAAGCGACCAGTGGCAGGAAGAGCAAGAGATAGGCACAAGGCTGATGGACGAGCCCACGGTTAATGTTGTGCTGCTGTCACTCACCGATGATAACGAGCTGGCGCTATGGGCGGGCGAGAGCCGCCATGCCGATATGCTTAGCCAGGTGAAGCTACGCCAAAGCCAAGCCGCCAAGTTGGCAGCACTGTCAAGCCGCTATGAAAGCCAGTGGCTTACCCTTCAAGAGCGCTATAAAGCACTGAAGTATACCCAGCCCTGGTTGCCAAGCGATGACCCTGGTTGTGACTACGATACCCAGTGGGGCTTACGGTTAGGCAGTAAGGAACAAACGTCATGAGGCGTTCAATGTTCGTTGGGTTGAAAGTCCATCGCTTCTTCAAAGCTGTACAGGCACTGTTCGGGAAACTCCTGGGGTTCCTGGTCAGTTTCGATAGCCGCGGCACGACGGGCGTCATCGTAGGCTGCGTCCATCAGTTCAGGCAGCGATGCCTTCAAGCTGGGGTTGTCCTGCAGCAGGCGATTTACTTTGCTTTGAGCATCCTGGATCGTCAACCGCCAGCTACGCGAGCGGCGTTCCGGCTGGTGATCCCATTTCAGCAGGTGCATCAGCAAGCGGGCCAGTTGGCTAATCAAGGCGCGTCGCTCGCTTTTCCCCATGCTCTCAATCTCCTCGGCAAGATGCTCCAGATCCAGCTTGTCCAGTTTTCCAGCCCGCAGCAGCCCCGCCTGTTCAAGCGCCCAGGCGTAGGCGTCCTGCTCATAATGAATCGCCATTGTTCTGATCCTCACTCGGCTGTTTGCTGATAAGAAGGTCTGTCTGATGAACATAGAAAGCTGAAAATGAATATTTAGGTGGCCCCGCAGATGCGGGGAACGTGCTTCAGCTCTGGACAGAACCGGTTGATCTCCGCTAGAGCAGAGAAAAGCATCTTATCATCACAGTTGACATGTTACGCATGGGGAGAACATACTTCTCAGGCACTCAATGATTATAAGCAACCAGAACTGGAGAGAACCTTGTAAAATTGATGCATAGAAAGGCGACTAATCACCAAACCATGCATTGTTGCTCGCAACGACAAAGTTAAGGTCTTCGGTGCTACTACGCAAGTAGAAGTCGTCTACTTCGAATTCAACGCCTTCGAAGGAGGCTAAGATGATTTTCCGACGCTATCGCAAGACAAAAAATGGGAAGGTTCTCGATGCGCATGACTACGGGCACCAAGCCTGGCCAATCTCACCTCGGCCAACACGCAAAAGTAAGAAACCAAAGAAATAGTTGATTGTATTGGCTGGTCTCAGTAATGAGGCCAGCTTTTTTTAATTTATAGCATTTCTGAGGTGCTCATGAACCTACTTGACGACCCATGGTTACCCTTCCTGTTGAAAGATGGTGAGGTAGAGAATCGCCCTCCCTCCGCAGTGGCTGATTCTGATGTAATTAACCTCGCTCTGCCGCGAGCGGACTTTCAAGGGGCGGCCTATCAGTTCCTGATCGGCCTGCTACAAACAGCGCTATCGCCGAAAACTCACGACGATTGGCTTGATTGGTTAATGGTGCCTCCCAGTGTTGAGGCGTTGGAAAAAGCGTTCGTCCCTTTCAGTAGTGCTTTTGAACTGGACGGCGACGGCCCACGCTTTATGCAGGATCTTGATCCGCTGGAAGATGTGAAAAACGCCACTGTCAGCGGTTTATTAATTGATGCCCCCGGTGCTAACGGCATCAAAAACAATACCGACTTTTTCGTCAAGCGCGGCCGTGTTGAGGTGATGTGTGACGCCTGCGCGGCCATAGCGCTGTACACCATGCAGATTAACGCACCTGCGGGCGGTGCCGGTATCCGTGTGGGTTTGCGTGGTGGTGGCCCACTGACAACGCTGGTGATGCCGGAGTCATCAGATGCCAGCCTGTGGGAGCGGCTGTGGCTAAACGTCATTACGCAGAAAGAAACCATTCAGAAAGGGCAGCAGTGGTCGACGCCGCACCCAGAAGAACCTTCACTATTTTTCTGGATGGCTAATACGCGGGTAAGCGATAAAAAAGGCACCGAGGTGCTACCTGAAGACACCCACCCACTACACGCTTACTGGTCAATGCCGCGCCGCTTCCGGCTGCTATTTGAAGACGCAGATGAATGCCCGTGCGATATTTGCGGGCGAAAAACGCAGCGAATAGTGCGCGAGTTACGTGCTAAAAAACAGGGGGCAAACTACGATGGCCCATGGCTACACCCGCTAACCCCCTATAGACGTGATCCCAAAAAGCCTAATGAACTTCCGCTTTCCGGCAAAGGCCAACCGGGCGGGCTGGGCTATCGGCACTGGTCAGGTTTTGTTCTTAATGACGAGGACAACAGCGGCGCGATAGCGGCGGCAGTGCTGAAAAGTTACATCGAGAAACAAGTGGTGGTAAGGGATGCGCGTCGTTTCGATTCAGGCATTCCGGAGCCGCAGAGAGAGGCGCGGCTATGGGTGTTTGGCTACGACATGGACAATATGAAGCCGCGGGGGTGGTACAGCGTGGAAATGCCCCTGGTGGAAATTCCACCCGGTCAGCAGGAAAGGCTCCGCTCGTGGATTCACCAGTTGACCGAACTTTCACGCAATATCGCCTGGATGGTGCGCACCCAGGTGAAAAATGCCTGGTTCTCGCGGCCATCAGATGCCAAGGGCGATATGAGCGCCATTGATAACCAATTTTACGATGTAACCCAGCCTGAATTTTTTAAAACGTTGCTAGCCCTCCAGCAGGTGCTGCAACAAGACTCGCCGCCTCCGCATATTCCTCCCGGCATCGCAGAACGTTGGTACTTCGCCCTTAAGCGTGAAGCCATGCGCGTATTCGAAGAACTGGCACTAAGCGGTGCCCAGGAAAGCATGGATCTTGAACGTGCCACCGCTGCTAATAGGCAGCTACAAAGCTTTCTTGGTGGCAAGAGTAAAGGTAGCAAAGTGGTGAGTGACTTTATCCAGCAGGGTGGTTTTGACCCCTCCGCGCAGGCCAAGCGTATCGCGGCCTCTGCTGCAATCACGACAGGAGATGCCTGATGAGTGACATGTTAACGCCGGAAACGTCCGAGAAAGAAGATTTATTGACCGAGGCGGAGAAAAAGTCTCTCGTCGCTTTGAAACGGGATGAAGCCGTCGCCCTACGTCGTTGGTGGCAGCGGTTGACGCTGCCGCCACAGGCTTTGAAAGCATTGACCCCCCAGCCACCGCTACCCCGTGGTGTACGAGCGGTACTGCGCCGCTGTAATAGCGCGGAAGCCGTGATGTTAACCCAAGGTTTTCGCGAGCTTTGGGCGATGCTGCCGGAGACGACGAAACAAACGGATTATCGCGATGAAAAGCTGCAAGTGTGGTCATGCATCGCGTTAATAGCCGCAGAGTTGCGCGAAGAAAAGAAGAGCGCGTCGTTAGCCTCACGCCTTGGCCAGCAAAAAGAGCAAACCGGTAAACCGCTAATGAGTGAGCTGCGTTTTCAACAGCTACTTTCTTGCCGTACGCCGGAAGAGTTTATCCAGCGCTTACGTCGCGCACTGGCGCTTGCAGAGAAGAGGGATGTCAGTGTCGTACTGCTGGCGAGTGTTATCTCACTCTGGTGGCGCGAGCATCGTGGGCGTTTATCTGCCAAGCCTACCCAGCGGCTTGGCTTTGTCCTGGCAAATGACTATTTCGCGGCAACGTCTCGCTATACCCATCGCAGCGATTAGTTTCCATCCTTTTAAGTTTCATACTTACCTCACTATCGGAGTTATCCATGAGCCATTTTATTCAACTGCACCTGCTGACCTCTTATCCGCCTGCCAATCTGAACCGTGATGATTTAGGCCGCCCCAAAACTGCCTTGATGGGTGGTGCTAAGCGTCTACGTGTTTCATCACAAAGCCTTAAACGCACTTGGCGTACCTCTGCGCTCTTTGAAGAAGCACTGGCTGGGCATGTGGGCACGCGCACCAAGCGTTTAGGCAAAGAGGCTTACGATCAGTTGGTCGCGAAAGGTGTTGACCAAAAAATGGCAGGGGCTTGCGCAGAAAAAATAGCGGGCGTATTTGGCAAGCTGCGCAAAGTAGAAAAAGGCGAACCCAAAGAGTTTGAGATAGAGCAGCTCGTCCATGTGGGCCTGGAAGAACGCCAAGCCATCAGCGATTTAGTGGAGACACTGGCGGCGGAAAAGCGTGAGCCAAACGATGATGAGTTAAAGCTATTGCGCCACAAACCTGCCGCCGCCGATGTGGCGCTGTTTGGTCGCATGTTGGCCGCCGTGCCCGAGTACAACGTCGATGCTGCCTGCCAGGTTGCCCACGCGATTACCGTGCACGCTGCCGAAGTGGAAGATGATTACTTTACTGCTGTCGATGACTTAAACAGCGGCGATGAAGACCGGGGGGCCGCGCATATTGGCGAATCTGGCTATGGTGCCGGGCTATTCTATCTCTATATCTGCATTGACCGGCAGCAGCTTGTTGAGAACCTGCAGGGCAACAGTGAGCTGGCCAACCAGGCAATTGCTGCATTGGTGGAAGCTGCGGCTAAAATGTCACCCAAAGGTAAGCAAAACAGCTTTGGCTCCCGAGCCCATGCGAGCTACGTACTGGCTGAAAAAGGCAACCAGCAGCCACGCTCACTCTCAACCGCTTATCTACGGCCTATCGTGGGGCAGGATCAAGCACTCGATGCTATTAAGCGTATTGAAGAGCAAGCTAACGCGTTTGATAGCGCCTATGACGCAGGTGCTGACAGTCGCTTTGTCACCAGTGCCGAGACCGGCTATGAAGAACCGCAGTTAAAAGGCAATGTTAAAAAAGGCAGCCTTACAGAACTGATCGCTTTCTTAAAAGCCGACCAGTAAGGAGGCCGCATGACCGACTATCTTATTTTTCGGCTCTATGCGCCGCTTGCCAGTTGGGGGGAAGCCGCCGTTGGTGAAACGCGTCCTACCGCTACTTACCCCGGCAAAGGGGCTGTTTTGGGGTTGCTTGGGGCCGCATTAGGTATTCGCCGGGATGACGATGAAGGCCAAATGCAGCTCCGTGAAAGCATTGCCATGGGCGTCAAACAGTCCACTCCCGGTATGCTGATGCGCGACTACCACACGGTGCAGGTGCCCGCGGCACAGTCAAAAGTGAGCTATCATACGCGCAAAGAAGAGCTAAGCGCGCCGCGCGATATGCTGAAAACGATTCTTTCCAGCCGCGACTATCGCTGCGATGGCCTATGGACAGTGGCCGTATGGTTAACGCCTGCGGCAACCCTGGCACTTGCCGAGCTTGAGCAAGCGCTGAAAACACCCCATTACCCGCTATATTTAGGGCGGAAATCCTGCCCGCCCTCCGCGCCATTGGCGCCTCAAGTGCGGCAGTGCCACACGCTTAAAGAGGCGCTTGATACGTCGTTCCCTAAGCTGGCGTTTAACTGCCAAGAAGACAGAAAGGCGCTGCGTTTTCCCAATGAGGCACTATACGCCTGGGAAGGGGAGGCGAGTGGGTTAGACGGCAGCCAAGTGGCAGAGTACAACGATGTGTGGGATTTACCACTCAATCGCCGCCGCTGGCAGTTTGGCCCTCGGTTAGAGTTTCGCCGGGTTATAGCAGCAGAGGAGGCGCGCTAATGTATCTCTCACGCGTACGTATTGACCTTAACGGGCTTTCTCGCGAAAAGCTGTTTGATGTGATGAACGCTGAAGCTTATACGGCCCATCAGCTTTTATGGCAGCTATTTCCCGACTACGAAGGCTCAAGGCCATTTATTTTCCGACAAGAGTTGGAAGAAACCGAAGGGGGCAGAGGCCCTAAAGGGTTACCGCTATTTTACGTTCTTTCAGATCGTGAACCCACATCAGTGCCAGGTTTGCTGTCCGCTGAGAGCAAACCCTACGCACCTGAGCTCAAAGTGGGCGAGACACTGGCATTTCGCCTGCGTGCTAACCCCACGATAGCGGTTCCCGTGCCAGGGCAACGCGGCCAGCGCGCCGATGTGTTAATGGCAGCCAAAAAACCATTCCCGCCAGGACAACGCACCAGCCAAGCCTGTGTTGATGCAATGAGCGGCAAGGCCCGTGAATGGCTCGAAAGACGTGCTGAAACATGGGGCTTTAGCTTGCCGGTTACGCCAGAGCTGGGTGCCTACCGCCAGCATGTACTGACTAAAGGCAGCGGCAAGCCGGTTCAGTTCTCTACGGTGGATTACGAAGGCTTGTTGGAAGTTACCCATCCAGGAAAGCTGATCGAAACAATGGCCCACGGCATTGGGCGGGCCAAGGCATTTGGCGGTGGTTTGCTACTACTGCGCCGACCTTAGGAGACCAACATGGGCTTTATTCCACTAAAGCCCATTCCCGAAAAAGACCGAATGTCGATGATCTTTATCGGGATGGGGCAGATCGATGTGCGCGACGGCGCTTTCGTCGTCATTGATGAAGTGAATGGCGAGCGCATGCACATCCCGGTGGGTTCGGTCGCATGCCTGTTGCTTGAACCGGGCACACGGGTTTCTCATGCCGCCATTAAGCTCGCCGCGACGGTAGGTACGCTACTGATTTGGGTCGGTGATGCTGGCGTACGGCTCTATAGCGCTGGCCAGCCGGGCGGCGCGCGGTCAGATAAATTGCTCTACCAAGCGCAGCTGGCGCTGGATGAAAAACTGCGCCTAAAAGTGGTACGCAAAATGTTTGAGCTGCGTTTTGGTGAGGAACCGCCCTCGCGTCGAAGCGTTGAGCAACTGCGGGGTATGGAAGGCGCAAGAGTGCGCAAAACCTATCAACTGTTAGCCAAGCAGTATGGCGTGAAATGGAACGGACGTCGTTACGACCCTAAACAGTGGGATGCCTCCGATGTGGCTAACCAATGCCTTTCTGCCGCGACTGCCTGCTTATATGGAATCACCGAAGCCGCTATTTTGGCGGCAGGCTACGCTCCCGCGATTGGCTATCTGCACACCGGCAAGCCATTGAGTTTCGTGTACGATATCGCCGACATCGTTAAGTTTGAAACCGTAGTACCTGCGGCCTTTAGAGTGGCGGCGCGTAACCCGCCAATGCCGGAAAGAGAAGTTCGTATTGCTTGCCGCGATGCATTCAAGCAATCCCGTATACTCCAGCGCTTAATCCCCATGATCGAAGATGTGCTTGCCGCTGGCGATATACAGCCTCCTCCGCCTGCACCCGACGCGGTGCCACCGGCTATCCCGGAGCCGCCTTCGGTGGGGGATGCTGGGCACAGGAGTGGATAAATGGCGATGCTCGTAGTGGTTACAGAAGCCGTGCCGCCGCGACTACGTGGCAGGTTGGCAGTATGGCTCTTGGAAATTAGAGCCGGTGTTTACGTTGGCGATGTAAGTCGGCGCATTCGCGAAATGATTTGGGAGCAGGTGGAAGCCCTCGCAGAAGGCGGCAACGTTGCAATGGCCTGGGCCAGCAACCATGAATCCGGCTTCGAGTTCCAAACCTATGGTGAAAATCGCCGGGAACCGGTCGATCATGACGGGTTACGTTTGGTGCGCTTTTTACCCCCACAGGTTAACTAGCTGATTTTATTGGTTCTTTAAAAACTTAATGTGGTTAAAAAGTAAGCAAAATAGCTGGTAGATTTTTTATCTGCTATTTTCTTCTTGTAGATCAAATGTCTACAACAAGTCCGATCCCCGCACGGGCGGGGATGAACCGTTAGCTCTGTTGTGGTGCCCCCTCGCGACCCCCCGATCCCCGCACGGGCGGGGATGAACCGGTCTATGTTACGCAGACCCGGACGACTTGGATCCGATCCCCGCACGGGCGGGGATGAACCGTTCCACTTGCCAATGTCTAGTCGCTTCCTGCACCGATCCCCGCACGGGCGGGGATGAACCGTGGCCGGATGAGGTAGTTGATCTTGCGTTGTGCCGATCCCCGCACGGGCGGGGATGAACCGCAAAACGGCGCTGGACACCGTGGGCAAGGAGTCCGATCCCCGCACGGGCGGGGATGAACCGCCTTGCGGCGGGTTTGTAGAGCCCGACACGATCCGATCCCCGCACGGGCGGGGATGAACCGCGCATTTGTCAGATTGTCGTAGTTGGCATCGACCGATCCCCGCACGGGCGGGGATGAACCGCGACGAGACAGGTGGCGCCGTTGACGTGCTTGCCGATCCCCGCACGGGCGGGGATGAACCGCATTCGTGGTGTCATTGCGCGTTACCTTCTTGCCGATCCCCGCACGGGCGGGGATGAACCGTGTGTCGCCTTCTGCTCAAGCGCAAAGCCCAGCCGATCCCCGCACGGGCGGGGATGAACCGCCAGCTAAGGCGATGCCGACTGCCATTGACCACCGATCCCCGCACGGGCGGGGATGAACCGCAATCACGACTCGAACTCAAGCTCGAACCCACCCGATCCCCGCACGGGCGGGGATGAACCGCCTTACGTCAGTGCCAACTTCTGACGACCCCTCCGATCCCCGCACGGGCGGGGATGAACCGCACCTTGCCTGATACAGCGTGATGACTTCAACCCGATCCCCGCACGGGCGGGGATGAACCGCGATTGGCGGGGATTGCGCTGGTGGCGTTGCTCCGATCCCCGCACGGGCGGGGATGAACCGTTTCCACACAGCAACACAGCGAGAACTTGCAACCGATCCCCGCACGGGCGGGGATGAACCGGCACCATGAAGATGCTTGTCATCGTCAGCGTTCCGATCCCCGCACGGGCGGGGATGAACCGCGGTCGTACTCTTTGCGGCTGATCGTGACTTCCCGATCCCCGCACGGGCGGGGATGAACCGCGCTCTTTGCTCAGTGATATGTGACACGGCATCCGATCCCCGCACGGGCGGGGATGAACCGTGCCGCATAGGTGTCGGCACGACGGCAGGCATCCGATCCCCGCACGGGCGGGGATGAACCGCTGTTAGTCGGGCTGGCTGTTCCATTCTCTCGCCGATCCCCGCACGGGCGGGGATGAACCGCCGATGGACCAGCTGACGGCAGGCGAAGTCGCTCGATCCCCGCACGGGCGGGGATGAACCGATTCAGTCGTTGTCGAATGGTGGAACGTGCCCCCGATCCCCGCACGGGCGGGGATGAACCGTCAACGTGCGGCCATGCCAGTTGCTCGATGGCCCGATCCCCGCACGGGCGGGGATGAACCGCCTGCAGGCGCCCGACCTGGACCTGTTGGCCGCCGATCCCCGCACGGGCGGGGATGAACCGCGCATCGACAAGGACTACACGCCCTATTCACCCCGATCCCCGCACGGGCGGGGATGAACCGTACGGTAACGTTAACTGATGGCAATGCCACCACCGATCCCCGCACGGGCGGGGATGAACCGTGGTGATACAGAGGCCGAGCATCGTCGATTCGCCGATCCCCGCACGGGCGGGGATGAACCGTTCAGTACGCAGGCATGAGTCGTGACCCCGCCCCGATCCCCGCACGGGCGGGGATGAACCGCTCACTGGCGGGCACCCATACCGGATCATCGTCCGATCCCCGCACGGGCGGGGATGAACCGATGGCACTTGGTTTTACCCAGAAGATGTGATACCGATCCCCGCACGGGCGGGGATGAACCGAATTGAGTGAGGCTATAGAGGGTTTTGCTGATCCGATCCCCGCACGGGCGGGGATGAACCGATAACGGATATCACGTTAATCATGGGAGATGCCCGATCCCCGCACGGGCGGGGATGAACCGATAAACGAATTTGCCCGCGTCTACGTGGAGAGCCGATCCCCGCACGGGCGGGGATGAACCCATTTCACGATAAATGGTGCGCAAACTGCATCCCCGATCCCCGCACGGGCGGGGATGAACCGCTTTCTCTCCTTTTCTTTTTTCTTCGCATTCGCCGATCCCCGCACGGGCGGGGATGAACCGCAGCGGAGGAGGCGTGTAAGGCGAAGCATGAACCGATCCCCGCACGGGCGGGGATGAACCGCCCTTGGCGCAGGTAGATGGCGAACTCGTC
>NZ_LYXG01000013.1:0-120876 GCF_001663515.1 Halomonas sp. G11 | reverse complement strand
AACAACAAGGAGTAGAGTTCTTCCCATGAATGAATCATTTCTTGCACTTCTGGCATTCACCCCGCTGTTATTGGCGGGAATATTGCTCATTGGCTTTAAAATACCCGCCAAGATCGCCATGCCTATCGTCTTCCTCGCGGCGGCCATTATCGGTCTGACCGCTTGGGACATGTCCTTCGCGCGGATAGCGGCCTCGACAATCCAGGGGCTGATCCAGACGGCGGGGCTGTTGTGGATTATTTTCGGCGCCATCCTGCTTCTCAATACGCTCAAGCACTCGGGCGGTATCACTGCTATTCGTAACGGTTTTTCGGGCATCAGCCCTGACCGTCGCGTCCAGGCGCTGATCGTTGCCTGGCTGTTTGGCTGCTTTATTGAAGGGGCGTCCGGCTTTGGTACCCCCGCGGCTGTAGCGGCACCGCTGATGGTTGCTTTGGGCTTCCCGGCGCTGGCGGCGGTTGTGGTCGGCATGATGATCCAGTCCACGCCGGTATCGTTCGGTGCCGTGGGCACGCCTATCGTGGTGGGCGTGGGTAGCGGCCTTAACCGCTCGAGCATTACCTCAGAGCTCGAAGCCGCCGGTTCCACCTGGGACATATTTTTCCAGCAGGTAACCAGCGGTGTAGCCATCACTCACGGTATTGTTGGCATCCTGATGCCACTGATTCTGGTCACGATCATGGTGCGCTTCTTCGGTGCCAACAGGTCGTGGAAAGAGGGGCTGTCGATTGTGCCCTTCGCTATTTTCACGGGTATTTCATTCGTGGTTCCGTATATGCTGGTGGGCGTGTTCCTGGGGCCAGAGTTCCCGTCCATGATCGGTGCCATGGTGGGTCTCGCAATCGTCGTACCGGCGGCACGCAAAGGCTTTCTGCTGCCCAAGGACACCTGGGACTTCCCCGAGTCGACCTCATGGCCCGACGAGTGGATTGGCAACCTGCAGATCAAGCTTGAAGACGTTGTCGGGCAGGCACCGATGTCGACCTTCAAGGGCTGGGTGCCTTATGTGCTGCTGGCCGTTTTCCTGGTCGCTTCACGCACCATCGAACCGCTGAAAGCGGCGCTGACGTCGATCAGCATGAGCTGGTCGAACATTCTCGGCGAAGAAGGCATCAGCGGCAGCATCGAGCCGCTTTACCTGCCCGGCGGTATCATCATCGCCGTGGTCGCCGTTACCTTCTTCCTGCATCGGATGAGCACACGCAACATGAGCGCGGCGCTCTCGGAGTCGACCAAGACCATCTTCGGTGCAGGCTTCGTGCTGATCTTTACCGTGCCGATGGTGCGGATTCTGATCAACTCAGGGGTTAACGGTGCCGATATCGCCTCAATGCCGGTGATGATGGCACAGGCCGTTGCCAGCGGTGTGGGTGATATCTATCCCTTCTTCGCACCTGCCGTCGGTGCCATGGGCGCCTTTATTGCCGGCTCGAACACCGTGTCCAACCTGATGCTGGCCGAATTCCAGTTCAGTGTCGCGGAAACCCTTGGCCTGTCCACCGCCATGATGGTGGCGCTGCAAGCCGTAGGGGCAGCCGCCGGTAACATGATCGCGATTCACAACGTGGTCGCTGCGTCGGCCACCGTTGGGCTATTAGGCCGCGAAGGGGCTACCATTCGTAAGACGATCCTGCCGACGATCTACTACCTGGTTGCCACAGGCTTGATCGGTTTGATTGCCTTTTATGTACTCGGCGTTACCGACCCGCTCGTCGGATCGTAAGACTCGACCCCATAACGTCGCCGGGAGAACCCCGGCGACATTATGCAAAAGCTTTCCACCATCACAGGATGGATTTATGGAAATCTTTTCCATAACATAGAGCCACTGACTTCCCCACGCTCTCCTCATCTTCAGGAGCTATCATGAATATCCTCTTTGATGAGCGCCTCGACGGCGAACTGGTTCGCCGCGATAAAACCGAGGTGTTGACCGACCTGCAGCAAGCAGTCCCCACGCTGACTCTGCTCCACCGCGAGGAGGACCTGCACCCGTTTGAATGCGACGGTCTTGCCGCTTACCGTATTTTGCCGATGCTGGTCGCTCTTCCAGAGACCCTCGAACAGGTCGAGGGCTTGCTGAAACGCTGTCATGCGCTGAGCGTTCCCGTTGTCACCCGCGGCGCTGGCACCGGGCTATCCGGCGGTGCACTGCCTCTTGAACGGGGCGTCTTGCTGGTCATGTCGCGCTTCAATCAGATTCTCAAGGTCGACCCCGAGGCTCGCCTGGCCAGGGTGCAACCCGGCGTTCGCAACCTGGCGATTTCCGAAGCCGCCGCCCCCTATGGGCTTTACTACGCGCCGGACCCTTCGTCGCAAATCGCCTGTTCGATTGGTGGCAATGTGGCGGAAAACGCCGGTGGCGTTCACTGCCTGAAATACGGCCTGACGGTTCACAACGTCATGCGCGTCGATATCCTGACCATCGAAGGCGAACGCATGACGCTGGGTTCCGAGGCGCTGGATACCCCCGGCTTCGACCTGCTCGCGCTGATGAACGGCTCCGAAGGCATGCTCGGGGTCGTCACCGAGATCACCGTCAAGCTGCTGCCCAAGCCGGAAACCGCCAAGGTCCTGATGGCCAGCTTCGACGACGTCGAGAAAGCAGGTCGCGCAGTGGGCGATATCATTGCCGCGGGCATTATTCCCGGCGGCCTGGAAATGATGGATAAACTGGCTATCAAGGCTGCCGAGGATTTCGTCAAGGCGGGCTATCCGCTGGACGCCGAGGCCATCCTGCTATGCGAGCTCGACGGCGTGGAAGCCGATGTGGACGACGACTGCGATACCGTTCGCCGCGTGCTCACCGACGCCGGGGCCACCGACATTCAGCAGGCCCGCGATGAGGCCGAACGTGCCAAGTTCTGGGCAGGCCGCAAGAATGCCTTCCCGGCGGTTGGCCGGATGTCGCCGGATTACTACTGCATGGACGGTACTATTCCCCGCCGTGAACTGCCCAGGGTGCTCAAGGGCATTGCCGCGCTGTCCGAAGAAAGTGGCTTGCTGGTGGCCAATGTGTTCCACGCTGGTGACGGTAATATGCATCCGCTGATCCTGTTCGATGCCAACAAGGAGGGCGAACTGGCGCTGGCGGAAGACGTCGGCGGCAAGATCCTGGAATTGTGCGTGGCCGCTGGCGGGTCGATCACCGGCGAGCATGGCGTAGGCCGGGAAAAGATCAACCAGATGTGCAGCCAGTTCCAGCCCGACGAGCTGACCGTTTTTCATGCCTTGAAAGCGGCGTTTGACCCGCTGCGGCTGCTCAATCCGGGCAAGAATATTCCTACTCTGGCGCGCTGCGCCGAGTTCGGCTCGATGCACGTCCATAACAACGAATTACCGCATCCTGAACTGCCACGTTTCTAATGCGCCAGGCAAAGACCCTGACTAGGAAAGACCATGACTAACACCGTGACTCAGACTGCAGATGGCGACATCGCCGAGGCGCTGTGCGACCAGGTCCGCGAGGCCCATGCTTCCCGCACCCCTCTGCGCATTGTCGGCGGCGACACCCGCGCCTTTTATGGCCGCCCGGTGGAAGGCCAGGCGCTCAACCTTGCCGGTCATAGCGGCATTGTCGACTATGACCCGGTCGAGCTGGTGGTCACCGTACGCGCCGGTACCCGGTTAAGTGCGCTAGACGCCGAATTGGCCAAGAACCACCAAATGCTTGCCTTCGAGCCCCCCGCCTTTGGCGAGGCCAGCACCATTGGCGGCGCTGTGGCTACCGGGCTTTCCGGCCCACGCCGCCCCTGGGCAGGCGCCGCTCGCGATTTCGTGCTCGGCACACGAGTCATTACCCAGGAAGGCAAACTGCTGCGCTTTGGCGGCGAGGTAATGAAGAACGTCGCCGGTTACGATTTCTCACGCCTCATGGCAGGCGCCCAAGGCACGCTGGGCGTGCTGGCGGATATCTCCTTCAAGGTACTGCCGCTGCCCAGCGCCAGCCACAGCCTGCGCTTGTCCATGGGCATCGATGATGCGCTGAAAAAGCTCGCCGAACTGGGCCGTCAGCCGCTGCCAATCACCGCGGCGGCATGGCACCAGGACGAGCTTTTTATCCGCCTGGAAGGGGGCCATAGCTCGGTGAAAGCCACGCGTGAACGCCTGGGGGGTGACGACCTCGATGCCAGCTTCTGGCAGCAGCTGCGCGACCATCAGCACGCATTTTTCACCCCAAGCGAAGGCCAGGCGCTATGGCGGCTTTCCCTGCCCCCCAACACGCCGCCTCTGGCGCTGGATATCAACGACGCTGATATGCTCTACGACTGGGGCGGTAGCCAGCGCTGGGTGAAGACCTCGCTGGATGCCGATACGCTGCGCGATGCCTGCCGCACCGCCGGAGGCCACGCCACCTGCTATACCCCCTATGCGCAGGGTGGCGCCCAGAGCCCCTTCACGCCGCTGCCCAGCGTGGTGGAAAAATACCACCGTAACTTGAAAGCAGAACTGGACGCCCAGGGTATTTTTAACCCGGGACGTCTCTATGCGGCGTTTTAATCAGGAGAGCTGACATGCAAACGCAGTTTACCGATGCCGACCTTGAAAAGCCGCACATCCAGGAAGCCGACCGGGTGCTGCGCACCTGTGTGCACTGCGGCTTCTGTAACGCCACCTGCCCGACCTATCAGTTGCTGGGCGATGAGCGCGACGGCCCCCGTGGGCGGATCTACTTGATGAAGGAACTGCTTGAGAGTCGTGATGACGACGATCAGGTGACCGAGGAAACCCGCCTGCACCTGGATCGCTGCCTCACTTGCCTTAACTGTGAGACCACCTGCCCGTCAGGCGTGGAATATCACAAGCTGCTCAACATTGGCCGGGCTGAAATCGAACGCCGCGTACCGCGACCCGCGGCTGAGCGGGCGCAGCGTTATGCACTACGCAAGATGCTGGTCGACCCGCAGCGCTTCAAGGCACTGCTGGCGCTGGGTCAAACCTTCAAACCGCTGGTACCCGGCAAGCTGCGCAGCAAGATGCCGGGCGCGCCGGTCGACGCGGGTCAGCGACCCAGCACCCAGCACAGCCGCCAGGTACTGATACTGGAAGGCTGCGTGCAGCCGGGGTTATCGCCCAACACCAATGCCGCCACCGCGCGGATTCTGGACCGCCTGGGCATCAGCGTGACGCCGGTATCCGAGGTGGGCTGCTGCGGGGCGATTGATTTCCACCTCAATGCCCAGCAAGCTGGCCTCGCCCGGGTGCGGGCCAATATCGACGCCTGGTGGCCACACGTTGAGCAAGGTGCCGAGGCCATCGTGCAAACCGCCAGCGGCTGCGGCGCCTTCGTCAAAGAGTATGGCGAAATGCTCAAAGACGACCCGGACTATGCCGACAAGGCCGAGAAGATCAGCGCCCTGGCAAAGGACATCGTCGAAGTGCTGCGCGACGAACCGCTTGAGTCACTGGATGTGCAAGCCAGCCAGCGACTGGCGTTTCACTGCCCCTGCACGCTGCAGCACGCCCAGAAGCTCAACGGCGCGGTAGAAGGCGTACTGACCAAGCTTGGCTTTGCACTGACCCCGGTGCAGGACGCTCACCTCTGCTGTGGCTCGGCAGGCACCTACTCGATTACCCAGCCTGAACTGGCCACCCAGCTGCGCGACAATAAACTCAACGCCCTGGAAGCGGGCAACCCGGAAATGATCGTCACCGCCAACATTGGCTGCCAAACCCATCTGGCCGGTGCCAACCGCACGCCGGTTCGCCACTGGGTGGAAATCGTCGATGCTGCGTTACACTGATCCCACACATCACCCCGTGCCCAGCGAATGGCACGGGCATTTTTAACGGCAAACCCACCAAAGGACAACCTGATGCAAACTAAAGCAGTCTTATCCCAAGCAGACGTTACCCAGGTACTTGATGCCGCCCAGAAAGAAGCCGACAGCAATGGCTGGGCGGTGACCATTGCCGTCGCTGATGACGGCGGCCACCTGCTTGCCCTGCGCCGCCTGGACGGCGCGGCACCCTTCAGCGCCGATGTGGCTACCCAGAAAGCGCGCAGCGCGGCAGTGGGTCGTAAAGAGACCCAGGTCTTTGAAGAAATGATCAACGGCGGCCGCACCGCCTTTGTATCCGCACCGCTTCAGGGGCTGCTCTCGGGCGGCGTGCCGATCATCGTCGACGGCCAGGTGGTCGGCTCGGTGGGCATCTCCGGCGTCAAACCGGACCAGGACGTTCAGGTTGCCAAAGCTGGCGTCAGCGCGATTGGCTAAGTAAGTAAACGCCACGCATACGAAAAACCCCGGATCATTGATCCGGGGTTTTTTAAATTCGTTCGGTCTAAAACCGATAATCTTGGCTGCTTGAGATGAAAGCTGCGAAATGGCGGACCGGACGAGACTCGAACTCGCGACCTCCGGCGTGACAGGCCGGCATTCTAACCAACTGAACTACCGGTCCGCTGTATCGCACTGATATCTAGCAGGGTATTGCATCAACACCATTTGCGTACGCTTGGCGTTTCAAATGGTGGGTGGTACTGGGTTCGAACCAGTGACCCCCAGCTTGTAAGGCTGGTGCTCTCCCAACTGAGCTAACCACCCAGGGTATTGGCGTCGCCAATCTTTACTTGATTATGTGTTTATCGTGGCGGACCGGACGAGACTCGAACTCGCGACCTCCGGCGTGACAGGCCGGCATTCTAACCAACTGAACTACCGGTCCACATACGACAAAACATGGAAAACAGGCGGGTAAGCGACGATGGCGGACCGGACGAGACTCGAACTCGCGACCTCCGGCGTGACAGGCCGGCATTCTAACCAACTGAACTACCGGTCCGCTGTATCGCACTGCTAACGCTAGGTGCTTTCCTTACTGCAACGTTTCCAGGCCATCATGAGATGGTGGGTGGTACTGGGTTCGAACCAGTGACCCCCAGCTTGTAAGGCTGGTGCTCTCCCAACTGAGCTAACCACCCGCTGGTCACGTGGCGCTACATTCTACAGGAGATGCGAAGGAAGTCAACACGCTACGTTCAAATACTGTAGCCAAATACGCGTTAGGGTACCGGCCCATCTCATGATTCAAACGCACGCTTGGCTGACGCCTCACTGCAGGCTTTGAGCGCGCACGAAGGATGCCCCAAGAGCGGCGGCTTCGTCAATCAAAATCGTCTGATCAAGCCCCGATGCGCGACGCGGCTTGAAGTCGTGGTCGCCATCGGTCAGCCAGGCCACGCGGGCGTTATCCGGTAGCGTATACCCCGCCACTTCATCACGGCTGCCCAGCGGGTCGCGCTCCCCCTGGAGAATCAGCGTCGGCACCTGAACCCTCGACCAGTGCGCCAGGCGCAGCTTGTCGGGCGCCTTGGGCGGATGAAAGGGATAACCGGCGATCACCAGCCCGGGGCAGGGTTGCTCGCTTGCCAGCATGCTCGCCACGCGGCCACCCATGGATTTACCCCCAAGCCACAGCGGCTTGACCGTTAACGGCGCCAGGCACGCATACCAATGCGCCAGCTCAGCAACGCTTCGGTGGATGGCGGGCGGTGGGCGGCGCTTGCCCGTCGCCTGCATTTGCTGCATGTAGCCCAGGTCAAAGGTCATCACCTGCAGCCCTCTTCCCGCAAGTGCCCTGGCAAACTGCTGCATAAAGGCTGACCGATGCCCGGCGCCTGCTCCATGAGCGAGCAGCAGGCAGCCGAAGTCTGCCTGACCATAAAGCCTGAGAGGCCCCAGACCTTCCCGCCAAAAACAGCCTTCGGCCTGCTCGGCGACCGCGTCAGCCAGCGCTTGCTGGCTGACGACTTTTTCCTCTGGCCATTGCGTGTCCAAACTCACGCTCTCCTGTTATGTGCCGTTTGCTGCTAACGGGCGTTTCCTTGACGTGGCTCAACGTTGCCGTGGGCGGCACTCGCTACCATGACGCAAGACTCAGCCTGGAGCCCTGCCTCATGCCTGCCCCTATTCACTCAGATCAATCAGCGCCGGGTAATCCACTCGCGGCGGCGGTGTGGGACGCTGACCGCCTCCATCGCTATGCGAGAAGCGGCCCGCGCTATACGTCCTACCCGACCGCGCTGTCCTTTGACCCATCGTTTACCGTCGACGATTTCAGCGCGGCGCTGCAACGCAGTAACCAGACCCAACGGCCGCTGTCACTTTATGTGCACATCCCCTTCTGCCGCAACGTCTGCTTTTACTGTGCGTGCAACAAGATCGCGACAAAAAACACCGCGCTCGCCGCGTCCTATCTCGCAAGGCTCGACAAGGAAATGGCGCTGACAGCGCAGAACCTGGATACCCGACGCCCGGTGGAGCAGCTCCACTGGGGCGGTGGCACGCCGACGTTTCTGACCCTCGATCAGATGAGCGAACTGGTGGATAAGCTGGATGCCCACTTCGGGCTTTCAGACGATCCTGAGCGCGACTACGCCATCGAAATCGACCCTCGCGAAGCCGATGTATTGACGCTGCGTCACCTGCAGTCACTGGGGTTCAATCGCTTGAGCCTGGGCGTGCAAGACCTCGACCCACAGGTTCAGCAGGCGATCAACCGCCCCCAGCCGCGGGCGCTGACCGAAACCTTGATGGACGAAGCCCACCGCCTGGGCTTCCGTTCGTTAAATCTCGACCTGATTTACGGCCTGCCACGACAAACCGCCGACAGCTTTGCGCAAACCCTTCGCCAGATCATCGAACTGAACCCCGCACGCCTGTCGGTCTTCAATTACGCCCACCTGCCAAAGCGATTCCCCCCGCAGCGACGGATTCTTGATGCCGAGCTGCCCAGTCGCGATGAAAAGCTGGCGATGCTGCGTATCACGATTGAAATGCTGACGGCTGCTGGCTACGTGCATATCGGTATGGACCATTTTGCCCGGCCCGACGACAGTCTGGCCATCGCCCAGCGTCGCGGTACGCTGCAACGCAACTTTCAAGGCTATTCCAGCCACGCCCAATGCGACCTTATCGGCCTTGGCGTCTCCGCTATCTCACGTCTGGATGACAGCTACGCGCAAAATCACAGCCAGCTTGGGCACTACCAGGCGGCGATCGACCAGGGGCAACTGGCCACACAACGCGGCATACGGCTATGCCGAGACGATCTGATCCGGCGTGATGCCATCGAGCGGCTAATGTGTGATATGCGGCTTGACTTATCGACGCTCAGTGAGCGCTGGCAGATCGATGCGCGTGGCTATTTCCAATCGGCGTTGAACGCCCTGGAGCAGGCCCAGCACGACGGGTTGATCGATATCCGAGAACATCGACTCGAGGTGACGCCTATCGGCCGTCTGTTGATACGCCACCTGGCCATGGCCTTTGATGCACGCTTGCCCTCTGAGGCCAGCCATCATTACTCAAATATTGTTTAGCGGTTGTTATTCATGGGCGCCAGCTTCCATAATGAGGTCACGCCATCTCTGTTGGAGACTTTTATGCTGGAAGCCACGCATCGGCGGCGCGGCGCTCTGCACGAAGCACGCTGCCAGACCTGCAGCTTGAGTTCGCTGTGCCTGCCGCTGGCACTGGAGCTTGAGGATATCGATCAGTTCGACGCGATCATCCAGCGACGCGCGCCCCTCAAGAAAGGCGAGGCTCTATTCCATCAGGGGGATGCCTTCAACAGCGTCTATGCGGTCCGCTCCGGGAGCCTCAAGCAGATCACCAGCGAAGGTGGCGGGCATGACCAACTGACCAACTTTTACCTCCCCAGCGAACTGGTGGGGCTCGATGCGATCGATGAGCCGCACTACCCCGGCAGCGTGATCGCTCTGGAAACCACCACCGTGTGCGAGATTCCCTTTGACCGCCTCGACCGACTGTCTGAAAAGCTGCCCGAGTTACGCGGTCAGATATACCGCAGCATGAGCAAAGAGCTGCGCAATGACCGGCGCATGATGCGCCTGCTATCGGCCAAGACCGCTGATCAGCGATTGGCGACCTTTCTGGTCACGCTTTCCGATCGTTTTCGCCGCCGTGGCTACTCGCCCTACAGCTTCCGTCTTTCCATGCCCAGGGCCGACATCGGCAACTACCTGGGCCTGGCCGTCGAGACCGTCAGCCGGATTGTCAGCCGCTTGCAGTCGCAGGAGGTGGTCGCCGTTTCCGGTCGTGAGGTACAGATCCTCGACATGGCGAAGCTGCAGCGGCTCGCCGAAGAAGAAGGTTGCTAGCCAACGTTAAGCGCCTGAATACGCCCGGCTAGCAATTCCGCCTGCTTGGCTTCCAGCCCGGCAAAGTCGAACAGGTCGCGGTCGGCCAGCTGTGAAGGCGCGACGTTGGTGACGGCCTTGAACATGCTTTCCAGGCGGCCAGGGTGTTTCTTGTTCCATTCGGCCAACATTTCCTTGACCACCTGGCGCTGCATATTGGGCTGGGAGCCGCACAGGTTGCAGGGGATAATGGGAAACGCCATCAGGCGCGCGTACTCGGCAATATCCGCTTCCTTGCAGTAGGCCAGGGGCCGGATGATGATGTTCTTGCCATCGTCGGAGAGCAGCTTGGGCGGCATCGATTTCAGACTGCCGCCGAAGAACATGTTCAAAAACAGCGTTTCCAGAATATCTTCCCGGTGATGCCCCAGGGCGATCTTGGTCGCACCGATTTCCTCGGCAAAGCCATACAGCGACCCACGCCGCAGGCGCGAACACAGCGCGCAGGTGGTTTTGCCCTCGGGGGTTTTCTCTTTCACCACCGAGTAGGTATCACGTTCCAGAATATGGTAATCCACCCCGCGTTGCTCGAGATAGGTCGGCAGCACATGCTCGGGAAACCCCGGCTGTTTCTGGTCCATATTCACGGCTATCAGCGAGAAGTTGACCGGCGCATTGCGCTGCAGACTCAGCAGCATCTCAAGCATGGTGTAGCTATCCTTGCCACCGCTGAGGCAGACCATGACGCGGTCGCCTTCGTTAATCATGCGATAATCGATAATCGCATTGCCCGTTTCGCGGCGAAGCCGCTTTTGCAGCTTGTTGAACTCGCGTTTTTGTTTGGCATCGTGGGCTTCCGAGGCGTCGGATAAACCGGGTGCCGGGTCGGCAGTCGCCAACGCCGGGTCAAAATGAACAGGATCATGTTGCATGGTAATAGCACTGCCGATGGTAAAAGAAGCAGCCGTTATTCTAGCAACTCCCAGCGCAATGACCCAATCGTAGGCCGCTATGAAACAGTATCCACCTCGTTACGCTGCAGGCGAAGGTACAGAAGTGCGCTGGCTGTGGCGTCTTCCAGCGCCCGCTGGGGCGTCTTGCTGGGCACTTGCCAGCAGTCAAGCGCACGCGCCAGCTCGGCTTCCTGTTCCGCCTGGGGATGTAGTCGCCGCAGATGGCGCTGGTGCAGTCTGGTGACATCCACCCGGGCATTGGGCAGCCCAAACCCCAAATGATCACGCAGCGCCTGCTCCAACGGGGCGAGACGCTGATCAAGTTGCCAGCCAATGATTGGCCGATTGCCGATAAACTCAACCAGCGAGCGCAGACTTTCAATGTTCAGCGGTTTGGTGGCCTCGACGCTATACAGCAGCTGATGACGACGCTCGGCGGCATCACTTCCTCCGCGCGCATCTTCCCTTAGCGCTGCCACCCAGGCACGACTGGTCAGCACCTGGTGCTGGCGCAGCGTCACCGCTGCTACGCTCATGACGCCATGGTGGGCAAAGCAAGCCAATGCCACCAGTTCATTGCCCAGGTAGGGCTGGAAAAGCCACGCGTAGGGAGACGCTGCATAGCGGCGGCGCTCGCTTCCTCTGCGCAGCATGCCGCCAAGCCAGGCGAAAGGGGCGTCCAGATAGTGTCGACTGATCACGAATACTCCAAGTGGTAACGATGGGATAGACGCTGCTTGAAATCCTTGACGATATGCAGCGCTTCGCGCAGTAAATCGCGCTCCAACGACGATAATTCCTGCACCACGACCCGGTTGGAGCGCTCCTGTTGATCATCGGATCCGTCGTTGGCGAGGTCATCCAGTTGCCGTTTGAGCCGCAACTCGCTGAATAGCGCCAGGGCTTCGCCAAGGTCATCGGCAAAACTACGGTTGAGTCGCCCGTCCTCGGCCAGGGCATCCAGACGCTCAAACGTCGAGGTGGCATGAATACGCCGCTCGAGCGCCAGAGTGCGAACACCATGAACAATGGGAAAGATGCCGCCTTTCTTGATATCGATACCGTGCTGGGGCTTCTTGAGTGAACCGAACAGCGTCAGCGGCGTGGAAAAGCGCAGCGCGGTGCGGGCGAAGTAAGACAGCAGCAACTCATCCCGCGAGCAGCGCTCGAACAGCTCCTCGCGCACGCTTTCCAGCAGGCTCGGATTGCCGGCCACACCGTGAGAGTCGAGCATGATGGCCAGCTTCATCAGACTGTCGCCGTCACGCGCGCTTGCCCAGCGCGCAATGCGCCCTTTCCATTCACTTACCGTTGCGACCCAATCCGGGTTCGACACCATGATATTGCCCGGACACGGCGGATACCCCAACTCGATCAAGGTCGAGGTAAGCCACTGCATGTCGTCTTGCACCGCTGGCCAGTCAGCATCATCGGCAAGAATCAGTCCGTTATCCTGATCGGTCTTGAGAATTTGCTCACCGCGCCCCTCACTGCCCATGACCATCATGCAACTGTCCTGCTGATGCGCTGCGTCAATCGTGAACTCCCAGGCCTTGCTCATGATGCGACCGTTCAGTGCCGCCAGCAGGTCCATCGCAAAACGTAGCTTCACGCCCTGGGCCATCAGCGCGCTGACCAGTTCGGGGGTGCGGTGGCTGGCGGCTGCCAGCTCGGTCAAGTCCTGGGCCTGCTCGACCTGGAGGCTGACCACATAACTGCGACTGGAGAAATAGCTCAGCACATCGGTCAGCTCGACCACGCCGACGACCTGTTTATCGTCTACCACCACGACACGCGTCACCTTGTGGCGGGTCATGCTGACCAGCGCTTCAAACAAGTATTGAGCGGGCCTCACCGTCACCAGGGTATATTGGGCGATATCGGCAAGCGCCGTGGTCACCGGACGCTGCGACAGCACAATGGCATTGAGCAGGTCGGTCTTGGTGACCATACCCGTCTGGTTTGAGGCCTCGACCAGCAAACTGTCGGCATGGCTATCGCTGAGCGTGCGCACGGCCTTGTCGATATCCGCATTGGCGGGCAGCAGCAGCGGTGCGCGCATGCATTCGCTGACGCGGGCCAGCATAAAGCCCGCCATCGTCACGCCGCCTTCGGCACGCTTTTCGGTCAACAGGCGAGCTTTATGGGCCAGCGACTGGCGGAAGAACTGGCTAAACTCGGGGTACTCTTTACACAGTGTCTTGAATAACGCCTTGGGCATCAGGTAGCACAGGCATTCCTGCTCCGCTTGAAAGCGGTAGCGGCTTTTACCGTTCAATATACTGATTGCGCCAAATAGATCGCCTGCCGTGTAGTGCCCGATACGCGACATGGACGACGGCAAGGTAGGATCCAGTTCAGCGACCTCACCCTTGTGGATCACATAGACGTACTCGCCAGCCTGGCCTGTCTCGACAATAATATCGTGGCGTTCAAAATAGGCGAGATCCATGCCACGACGCACGTGATCCTTGCCCTCGTCATCCAGCAGTGAAAACGGGGGCTGGGAAAGGTCTACATCTACCATGGGCATGACCTCGTTAGCATAATGCGGCGTCAGGAAGCCTGACGGTCTCAATTACATCTCACAGTTACTCTTCTCGACCACTCTTCTCAACCACTCTTACACAGCCAGTCTCGCAACTACTACTTTGGATTATTGCGCTAATGTCTAATACGCTTTACTTATGTTGGCGGCGTGTCACTGACAAAATAAACCGTCGCTTTTAGACGTATTTAAAAAGACGGCTTACCATCTTTAGAACATAGCAAACATCGCCCTATACTCCCCACCTAGACCATCGTCCCATGTCGCTAATAAAACTTTGCCCATTGGCGTCAAAAACCCACAAAAAGGCTCATTTTCAAGTGATTGGCTACCTTTTGATCACCACCAAAGTTTATTGATACCAAAGTCTGGGATTTATTTTTTGCATTTATTGCCCAGTATTGTCAGTGAGTCATGCAGGGTAATCGCACGTCGTTGCACCACTCAAAATCCACCTTGGCCAAGTGACGTGTTAACGAACGGCTGATTCATGACATCACAAAATGCGAGTGGATCTAAAAACGTGCGATTGGCCTGGTGGGTCAACCGCTATTCCGAGTGAACTTTCCAACCTAAAAAACACTAGTGGAGAGCAACACAATGGCAGACGACAAATCCAATGCTGCTGAATACTGGAAAGCCAACGTCCGTACCATTATTGGATGCTTGGCGGTCTGGGCATTCGTCTCATACGGCTGCGCTATTCTCTTTCGCCCGCTACTGGCCTCAATCCCTGTCGGTGGTACCGATCTGGGCTTCTGGTTTGCTCAGCAAGGGTCAATTCTCACCTTCATCGCCTTGATCTTTTTCTATGCCTGGAAAATGAACAAGCTCGACGAAAAATTTGGCCTAGGGGAGTAAGCCGGTATGAGCCAATTTGCAATCAACCTGCTCTTCGTAGGTGCCTCCTTTGCCTTGTATATAGGCATCGCGATCTGGGCACGTGCGGGGTCAACAAAAGACTTCTATGTCGCTGGCGGCGGCGTCCATCCGATCACCAACGGGATGGCAACCGCTGCGGACTGGATGTCAGCGGCCTCCTTCATTTCAATGGCGGGTCTGTTGGCCTCTGGTGGTTACGCCAACTCCACCTTCCTGATGGGCTGGACCGGCGGCTACGTCATTCTCGCCATGCTGCTTGCGCCCTACCTGCGTAAGTTCGGCAAGTTTACCGTTCCCGACTTCATCGGCGACCGGTTCTACAGCAACACGGCCCGTCTGGTGGCGGTTATCTGCCTGATCGTGGCCTCGGTGACTTACGTTATCGGTCAGATGACCGGTGCGGGCGTCGCCTTCTCGCGCTTCTTGGAAGTGCCCAACACCGCGGGCATCTGGATTGCGGCAGCGATCGTATTCCTGTACGCCGTTTTCGGCGGCATGAAGGGCATTACCTATACCCAGGTGGCGCAGTACGTCGTCCTGATCATTGCCTATACCATCCCGGCGGTCTTCATTGCCATGCAGTTGACTGGCAACCCCATCCCGATGTTCGGCATGTTCAGCACGCATACCGAATCGGGTCTGCCGCTGCTGGAGAAGCTCGATGATGTAGTGAACGCACTGGGCTTCAGGGACTACACGGCGGATGTCGACAACAAGCTCAACATGGTGCTGTTTACCCTGTCGCTGATGGTCGGTACTGCAGGTCTTCCCCACGTCATCATTCGCTTTTTCACCGTCCCCAGAGTCGCTGATGCACGCTGGTCGGCAGGCTGGGCGCTGGTGTTCATCGCCTTGCTGTACCTGACCGCACCGGCGGTTGGTTCCATGGCGCGCTTGAACCTCGCAACGACGGTCTACCCGGAAATGGCGGGGCAGGTAGAAGACTATGACGCCGCTGCGGAACAGGCACTCGTCTACGAAGATCGCCCTAACTGGATCCGCACCTGGGAAGAAACCGGCCTCATCCAATTCGAAGACAAGAACAATGATGGGCGCATCCAGGTCTACAACGACAGCAATGAAGAATACGCCGAGATTGCTGAGTCACGTGGCTGGGAAGGCAGCGAGCTGACCGTCAATAACGATATTCTCGTACTTGCCAACCCCGAAATTGCCAACCTGCCCGGCTGGGTCATTGGCTTGATTGCAGCAGGCGGTATCGCCGCGGCGCTATCGACGGCAGCCGGTCTTCTGCTGGCGATCTCGTCGGCCATCAGTCACGATTTGATCAAGACCATGATCAATCCCAAGATCACCGAGAAAGGGGAAATGCTGGCCGCACGTATTTCCATGGCGGGCGCCATCCTGGTAGCCACCTACCTTGGCCTCAACCCACCCGGGTTTGCCGCGCAAACCGTGGCACTGGCCTTCGGTATCGCGGGTGCCTCACTGTTCCCGGCGCTGATGATGGGCATCTTCTCCAAGAAGATGAACAATTCAGGCGCGGTGGCCGGTATGCTGGCTGGCCTGGCCTGCACCCTGCTATACATCTTCACCTACTTGGGCTGGCTGTTCATCCCGGGCACCAACATGCTGGAAAACACCGCGGATAACTGGTTGTTCGGTATTTCGCCGCTGTCCTTCGGTGCGGTTGGCGCAATCATCAACTTCACAGTGGCCTTCCTGGTCTGCAAGGTGACCGACGAGCCTCCGCAGGAGATTCAGGAGCTGGTCGAAAGCGTTCGCTACCCGAAAGGCGCTGGCGTTGCCGTCGACCATTAAGTCATAATCATCCCCTACCTGCGGCCCTGAGGGTCGCAGGCTGTGGAACCGACCCGCCATCGGGCTTCCTCCGGGAGGCCCGATGGCTTTTTAGAAGGACGTATTATGATTTGGCATCTGATTGCCGCGGTCTTTGCAGGCCTTGCAGCGGCAGGGGTTGGCCTATTACTGCGCACGCTCAGCGGTAAGCGATTACCCAAGTGGATTGTGCCCGTTTGCGGGGGGCTGGGTATGATCAGCTACCAGATCCATATGGAGTATTCGTGGTTTGAGCACAAGCAGCAGCAGCTTCCCGATACCGCCGAGGTGATTTCCAGCGACACCAGCCAACAGGTCTGGCGGCCGTGGACCTTCATCTTTCCGGTGACAACCAAGTTCAGCGTCGTCGACAGCGAGAATATTCAACTGGGTAGCAGCGATGATGAGCGAGTGGCGCAATTCATTCTGTACCAGTTCGAACGCCACTACACCGATGTGATTACCCACCATCCCTATGTACTCAATTGCGATAGCCGTGAACTGATCCCCCTAGAGCCGGAAACCCGGGAGCCGCAAATCGACCGGATGCGGACGCTGCGGGATACCTCCCCGCTACTGACCCATGTATGCGATAACGCATAATCACCCCTATCTCAACGCCTGACGCCAAATCTTATTTCGCCTAGAATGGTGCGCCTGACGGGTAGGTTCCAGTTGCTTGAACGATAGGCATAAGGCGGGAGACAGCTATGTTTCATGGCGGACTGTTGGTCGCGGTATCGCTTGTGTATATCGCGGTGCTATTCGGTATCGCCTGGTACGGCGACCGTCGCGCTCGCATGGTCGGGTCAAGCCGCCGTCGCCCCATTATCTACAGCCTTGCCCTGGCGATTTACTGCACCTCCTGGACCTTCTACGGCGCCGTGGGCCAGGCGGCGACCGCTGGCTGGTCGTTTGCCAGTATATTCGTGGGACCGGTGCTGACGTTTTTATTGTTCTGGCCCGTGCTTGCGAAAATGATCCGCGTAGCCAAACATCAGAACGTCACCTCCATCGCCGACTTCATTGCCTCGCGCTACGGTAAAACCCAGTCGCTTGCGGCTTTCGCAAGCCTTGTTGCCCTGGTCGGCACCCTGCCCTACATCGCGCTGCAATTGAAAGCCGTCTCGACGACGTTCAGCGTGCTGACCGCTGAAGGCGACATGACCAAGGCGCCACTGTTTGGCGATACTGCGTTTTATGTCGCCGTGGTGATGGCGATCTTTGCCATTCTTTTCGGGACGCGACACACCGACGCCACCGAGCACCACGAGGGGCTGATCCACGCCGTGGCCTTCGAGTCACTGGTCAAACTGGTCGCCTTCGTGGTGCTTGGCGTGTTTGTCACCTGGGGCATGTTCGACGGCTTGGGCGAGCTGATGGACTACGCAGAGACCCAGTTGGAACTTCAGCGTCAACTGGCCAACCAGGATTTCGGCCAAAGCTTCTGGGCGCAAACCCTGCTGGCGATGCTGGCGATTCTGTGCCTGCCCCGTCAATTTCACGTTGCGGTGGTCGAGAACACCCACCACGACGACGCGACAAAAGCCCGCTGGCTGTTTCCGCTTTACCTGATCGTGATCGCATTCTTTGTGGTGCCGCTGGCGGCTGCCGGTTTGATGCTGTTTTCCGATTCGTCGGTCGAGCCGGACACTTATGTTCTGGCGCTGTCGATGGCATCCGGCAATGAATGGCTCACCCTGCTGACGTTCATCGGCGGCTTTTCCGCCGCCACGGGCATGGTCATTGTCGCGGCCGTCGCCGTGTCGATCATGATCTCCAACGAAATCGTGATTCCGGCACTGTTCCGGTTGCGCTGGTTCGACACCAAGGCGAGGGATTACGGTCGCCTGGTCTTGCGTGCGAGACGCCTGACCATCGTCGCCGTCTTGGCCATGGCCTACGGCTTCTACCAGATGATCGCCGAGTTCACGTCACTGGCGTCGATCGGCATGCTGTCCTTTGCGGCTGCGGCCCAATTTGCCCCTGCGCTGATCGGCGGCCTGTACTGGAAGCGCGGTAACCGGCTAGGGGTCATCGTCGGCATGAATGCCGGCTTCGCCATTTGGGTCTACAGTCTGCTCATGCCCGCCATGATCAGCGCCGGTGTGCTGCCAGCCAACTGGCTTGATGGCGGCCCTCTCGGGCTCGCCTGGCTGTCGCCGACGGCACTGTTCGGCCTGAATATGGGCGACAGTTTCACCCATGGGGTCATGCTGTCCCTGGGGGTTAATCTGTTCAGCTATATCTTCATCTCCCAGGTTACGTCCCAGCGCGTGGTCGAGCGCATTCAGGCGTCGCTTTTCGTCGATAGTGTTGAAACCCGTCAAACCTCGGTTAACCGCCCCTGGACCGGGGCGACCACGGTGGGCGACTTGAAGGTGCTCTGTGAACGATTCCTGGGCGCGGGTCAGGTGGACCGCGCCTTTGAAGACTACGCGAGACGTGCGGGTAAACCGCTGGATGACAGCACCCGAGCCTCTATCGATGTTATCCAGTTCACCGAGCGTTTCCTGGCCTCTGTGCTTGGGGCATCATCCGCACGGATCGTGGTCAATTCCGCGCTGCAAGGCCGCGGCATCGGTATTTCCGACGTCATCTCGATTGTCGATGAAGCCTCCCAGGTGCTCGAATTCAACCGGGCTCTGTTGCAGGCCACCATCGAGAACATCAACCAGGGCATCAGCGTTGTCGATCAGAACCTGCGACTGGTGGTATGGAATCAGCGCTACCTCGAGCTGTTTCGCTTCCCTGATCACCTGATTCGTGTGGGCGCGCCAATAGACCGTATCTTCCGCTATAACGCCCACAACGGCGAATACGGTCCCGGCGACCCTGAAGAACATGTCCAACTGCTGCTGGACAATATTCGTGACGGTCATCCCCACCGCTACGTCCGCTATCGTCAGGATGGCAGCGTGCTAGAGGTGCAGGGCAACCCCATGCCGGGTGGCGGCTTTGTGTACACCTATCAGGATATTACCCAGCAAAAACGCATCGAGGAAGCGCTGATCCGTTCAGAGAACAATATCCGGATTTACACCGATAACGTTCCTGCCCTGATTGCCTACTTCGATAAAGAAGGTCGTTACCTGTTCACCAACCGTGCTTATGAACAGGCCTTTGGTATTGATCGTAATGCCGTGATCGGCAAACGCTACGAAGACGTGTTGCCCAGGCGGCAGGCCCAGGAAAGAGCCCCCTGGGTGGCCCTCACCCTGGGCGGTGAACGCGTCAGCTTTGAGGTTTCCATGCCCATGGGCGACTCCCTGCGCCACATGCTGGTGACCTATACGCCCCACTTCGGTGATAGCCAGTCGATCCTGGGTTTCTTTGCCCTTTATCAGGATATTACCGAACGCCGTCAGGCAGAGGTCGCCCTCAAGGAAACCAATGAAACCCTGGAGGAGCGCGTGCGCGAGCGCACCCAGGCGCTCTCGGAAGCCAACGCGGCTTTGCGCCAGGAGAACCGCGTCCGCGCCGAAGCCGAACAGGCACTGCGCCAGGCCAAGCAGCTGGCTGAAGATGCCAACGCGTCCAAGACGCGTTTCCTGGCGGCGGCGAGCCACGACCTGCTCCAGCCGCTGAACGCCGCACGGCTGTTTACCTCGGCGCTCATGCAAAATGTCACCGTCCCGGATACCCAACGCACCATTGGGCATATCGATAATTCGCTGCAGGCGGCGGAAGAGCTGCTCAGTACACTGCTGGACATCTCCAAGCTCGACGCCGGGGCTCTGACGCCGCGGCGCAGCCACTTTGCGCTGGCCGACATCTTCCGCCCGCTGCGTGCCGAGTTCGAAGTGATGGCCGATGAGCGCGGGCTGGACCTGGTCGTGGTGCCCACCCAGCAGTGGGTCGACTCGGATCCGCAGATGCTGCGCCGTATTGTGCAAAACTTCCTTTCCAACGCGATTCGCTATACCCAGGAAGGCCGTGTCATGCTCGGCTGTCGCCGCCAGGGCGAGCGGCTGGTCATTGAAGTCTGGGACAGCGGCCCCGGGATTCCCGACTCCAAGCTCAGCGAAATTTTCCAGGAGTTCCGTCGCCTCGATCAGGTATCACGGCACAAGGAAAGCGAAAAAGGCCTCGGGCTTGGACTTTCCATCGCCGACCGCATGAGTCGTGTGCTCGATCATCCGATCAAGGTTCGCTCCTGGGAAGGTACCGGCACGGTGTTCTCGGTCAGCGTGCCGCGCGTTGAAGCCCGCGAAACCCGCGCCGACGACCAGGACCAGGGACCACGCCGCACGGGTAACAAACTGGCCGGGACCCGCATCGTATGTATCGACAACGAAACGCTGATTCTCGAGGGCATGACCGCCATGCTCAGTGGCTGGGGCTGCGAGGTCTTCACTGCCACCAGTATCGGCGGCGCCAAGTCGATTCTGCGCAATATGGATGGCGACCCGGACGCCATCCTGGCCGACTACCATCTGGATAACGAGGTCACCGGCCTGATGGCCCTTGAAGCCCTGAGCGAGCGTTTGACCACTGCCGTCCCCGGTATCGTGATTACCGCCGACCGCACCGAAGCCGTGGCCGAGGAGGTCAAGCGCGCCGGGTATCAACTGCTGCTCAAGCCGGTGCGCCCGGCGGCGCTGCGGGCGCTCTTGACGCGTACGCTGCAGGCCAGTCGAGCGGCCAAGGCCTAGCTGGAAGACCGCTTGAACGAAACCGCCTCCGTGGCAAGACCACGGAGGCGGTTTTTTTCTCGCTTCCAGGCGCGAAGCGCTACCCTTCCAGCTCGACGCCAGGCGAAGAGGCCCGTCACGACTCGACTTTGGGCGGCTCGACTTCCAGCTTCTGCGCTGCAATCACGGCTTGCGTGCGCGAGTGTACGCCCAGCTTACGCAAAATGGCTGTCACGTGCGCCTTGATGGTCGCTTCGGACACGTTCAGCTCGTAGGCAATCTGCTTGTTCAGCAGACCTTCGGTAAGCATATTGAGCACCCGGAACTGCTGGGGCGTCAGCGACGCAATCGCTTCGGCAAAACGCGACTCTTCCTCGCTGGTTTCTTCCAGCACGCCCGCCAATGCCTCGGGTAGCCACACCTCACCCTGCAAAATCTCGCTGACCGCTTCAGCGATCAGCTGCAGCGATGATGATTTGGGAATAAAGCCTGACGCGCCATAATCGATGGCACGGCGCACGACATAGGGCTCGTCGCTGCCCGAGACGACGGCCACCGGGATATCAGGCATTTGCCCACGCAGCTGGATAAGCCCCGAAAAACCATGGGCGCCCGGCATGTGCAAATCCAGCAGAATGAGGTCAGCATCCGGGTGTCGGTTGACCACCTCCGTTGTCGCCTCCATGGTATCGGCTTCCACGATTTCTGCCTGCGGGGCCAGTTGGCGCAACGCCTGGGTGAGTGCTGCACGAAACAGCGGATGGTCGTCTGCGACGATAAACTTGTGGGCTACTGCCATGGATATTCCTCCGGTTCCTCAAGCAGCGGGGTTTGCTGCTGCCGCGACGCTGGGCACATACGGTTAAGGCATGGTACCCCATGGGCTTCGCCATGCCCAAGCGTCATATGCACAATTTGTAATGGATTCTTCATCACGCTGAACAAAGCAGTGCCGGCGCGATGGCCGGCACTGATCGTCATGGCCCTTGGAAAGCGGGCCAACACTCAGCCTGTTGTTTATCACCTGCCCCATCGTGGGAACGACGGGGCCAGCGAGCAGGCTATTTATTAACGCGATGCTCGATCAATTCATCCACTACCGAAGGATCGGCCAGCGTACTGGTATCCCCCAAACCGTCGCATTCATTGGCGGCAATCTTGCGCAGTATACGGCGCATGATCTTGCCCGAGCGGGTTTTGGGAAGGCCCGGTGCCCACTGAATGACATCCGGTGAAGCAATGGGGCCAATATCCTTGCGTACCCACTGGGTCAGCTCTTTTTTCAACTCATCCGTCGGGTCGATCTCGTCGTTCAAGGTTACGTAAATGTAGATACCCTGACCCTTGATATCGTGAGGGAAGCCGACCACAGCGGCTTCGGCAACAGCGGAGTGGGCTACCAGCGACGATTCGATCTCGGCGGTCCCCATGCGGTGGCCCGAAACGTTAAGGACGTCGTCAACCCGCCCAGTGATCCAGTAATAGCCGTCTTCGTCACGGCGACAGCCGTCACCGGTAAAGTACATGTTGTCGTAAGTGGAGAAATAAGTCTGCACGAAGCGATCGTGGTCGCCCCAGATTGACCGTGCCTGCCCCGGCCAGGCATCCAGAATCACCAGATTGCCTTCGGTGGCGCCTTCAAGCAGGTTGCCTTCGTTGTCCACCAGCGCGGGCTGAACGCCAAAGAACGGCTTGGTCGCCGACCCCGGCTTTAGCGGCGTGGCACCGGGCAGTGGCGAGATCATGATGCCGCCGGTCTCGGTCTGCCACCAGGTATCCACGATCGGGCATTTTTCGTTACCGATGACCCGGTAGAACCATTCCCAGGCTTCAGGGTTGATGGGCTCGCCCACCGAACCCAGCAGGCGCAGCGAATCGCGCTTGCTTGAGTCCATGACGTTGTCGCCGTGGGCCATCAAGGCGCGCACCGCGGTCGGTGCGGTGTACAGGATATTGACGTTATGCTTGTCGACGATGTCGCCCAAACGGCCATGGGTCGGGTAGCTGGGCACGCCCTCGAACATCAGGGTGGTGGCGCCGTTGGCCAGCGGACCATAGACGATATAGCTGTGCCCGGTAACCCAGCCCACATCGGCGGTGCACCAATAGACTTCACCTTCGTGATAGTCGAACACGTACTGGTGAGTCATCGCCGCAAAGGTCAGGTACCCGCCGGTGGTGTGCTTGAGCCCTTTGGGTGCGCCGGTGGAACCCGAGGTGTAAAGAATGAACAGCGGGTCTTCCGCGCCCATCGCTTCGGGCTCGCATTCGGTGGACTGCTTGTCGACCAGGTCGCTAAACCACAGGTCGCGGCCTTCTTTCCATTCAATCTCGCCGCCGGTGCGCTTGACCACCAGTACATTCTGGCAGACATCGGTGCCTTCCCGGGTCAGGGCGGCGTCGACGTTGTCTTTCAGCGGTACCTGCTTGCCACCGCGCACCGACTCATCGGCGGTAATCACCAGCTTGGAATCGGCCCCGATAACCCGCTGGGCCACCGCGTCGGGGGAGAAACCACCAAACACGACCGAGTGCACCGCACCAATGCGCGCACAGGCGAGCATGGCCATGGCGGCTTCAGGAATCATCGGCATATACAGGGTGACCGTGTCGCCTTTACCGACCCCCAATTCCTTCAGGCCGTTGGCCAGCTGGTTGGTGCGTTCGTAAAGCTCACGATAGCTGATGTGCTTGGACTCGCTGGGATCGTCGCCTTCCCAGATGATCGCGGTCTGATCACCACGTTTTTCGAGGTGTCGGTCCAGGCAGTTGGCGGCGACGTTCAACTGGCCGTCTTCAAACCAGCGAATATCGACATTGTCACGCGCGAAGGAAGTGCTCTTGATCTTGGTCGGCGCCTTGATCCAGTCAAGCCGCTTGGCCTGCTCAGCCCAAAAGCCTTCCGGATCGTCTACCGACTGCTGGTACATAGCCTGGTAGGTGGCTTCGTCAGCCCACGCGTTGGCGGCGATATCTTCGCGCACCGGATAGACGTTCTGCTGTTCGCTCATGAAATTGCCTCTGTCCGTGGAAATGCACTCTCTAAAGGAATGTAGCCGATATTATTTTTAACGTTACCGGCACCACCTATTTGTCACCCTAGCATAAACCTCTCGGCCCGGCCTTCCCTTTAGACATTGGTATTAACGTTTTTAGCATTAATTACAATAACTTATAGCAAAGAATCCAGGCATCATCCAGCACAGTAGACCAAGGTCTCAGCACAATGACGACAGCGATAGCGACGACCTTTTACGACCAAAGCATGACGCCGGGGCGTCAACTGGTGATCTCGGCAACCGCACCGATAACGATAGGGAGCCGGCTGCGCCCGTGCCACGTTAAAGCGATGCGTTACCTTGGGGTTCAGGCCGAACAGGTCGCGCATCACGGCTTTCCATTCGCGTCCGTGGGGTTTCAAGCGGGTGCCATCGGCGAGGTGAAACACCAGCCAGTGGGCCATTTCATGCGGGATAACCTCGTCGAAAAACGCGCCTCGGTTTTCATCCAGCAGCACGGGATTGAACCTTAATCCGCCGCGGCCAAGGTGCGCCTGCCCAGCGGAAGCACCGCGCAGGTCAAACCATACCCCAGGACGCGGGAGTTCTGGGTAGACCTCGCGGCAACGTTGCCAAGCGTGCTCTACGCGCTCGCGGGCAGCCTGGTGCAATGCGTCTGTGCTCAAGGCCGCAAGGGTTGCATCGGGCCAAGGGGGGAGTGGCGTGGTCGTCATTAGTGATAAACTAGCCGTCATTGTGTCATTTTGACTGTTTGTTTCCGCTGCTCATTGATGAGGCTCCTTATGCCAGCGCGTCCCCATCCGCCCGAAGAGGCGACTCCGCCGCAGCCGCTGCTTGACGATGAACAACTCGACAGGCTGGACGATTTTCTCGCGTCAGACCAGGTCGACGAAGATGCTCTGGACCTGATCTCGGCGCACGGATTTCTCGTTGCGCTGGCCGTCGGCCCCAGCGAAGTGCCGCCTGCCCAGTGGATCGCCGAGCTGTTCCATGGCGAACCCCGTTATGCCGACGAGACACAGCGCGACGACATTATCCACCTGCTCACGCTGCTACGCGATAATGCCATGGCGGTTCTCGAGCAGGGCGGCTTGCCTGAACTGCCCTTCGAACTGACCCTTGGCGGCATACCCGCCGAAGAGACGCCCATCGGTGATTGGTGCGCCGGGTTCATGGAAGGCGTGTTCTGCGATGAGAGCGCCTGGTTCCAGGATGACGAGGAAACCGCGGCCACCCTACTGCTGCCTTTCATGCTGCTGTCGGGGCTGTTTGACGACGAGCCCGATATGGCCGAAATGGCGGGCGACCTTGAGCGCCAGGAAGCGCTGGTGACCCAGTTACCGGAGCTGGTGCTCGACCTTTATCTACACTACCGCGTGCCACCGGAAACCACCAAGCCCAAGCCGCGCCGAAAAACGCCCGCCAAGGGCAAACAGCGCCGCTAAGTTACTTGAGCCGGGTCACCAGGGCATCCAGCAACCCATAGAGCCACTCCTTGGCGCGCTGCTTCCAGGGCCGCGCCGCCCAGGCTACGGGGTCCACCTCCTCGCTGGCGGCGAAGTGGCCCTCGAAAAGCTCGCGTACTTGTTGTGCCAGGCCCGGGTCCTCCACCTCCTGGTTCGCTTCGAGGTTCCAGTGCAGATTCCAATGGTCGAAATTGCACGACCCGATACTGACCCACTCGTCGGCCAGTACAAACTTAGCGTGGATAAACGTCGGCTGAAATTCATAGATGCGTACCCCGGCCTTGAGCATCGCCTGATAAAAGCGCTGCCCGGCATAGCGCACGCCGGGGTGGTCATGTTTGGCGCCCGGCAATAACAGTCGCACATCGATACCACGCCTGGCGGCACGCACCAGCCGTCGGCGCAGGGGGAAGGTGGGCACGAAATAGGGCGTGCACAGCCACAGCTGTTGCTCTGCCTGTCTTACCCGCTGATGCAGCGAATAACGAATGGCCTGGTAGCGATAGCCCCTCGCCGACATCACGCGTCCACGCACGCCGTCGGCAAAGCAGGGCGGTGTGCGCTGAACGGGCAACGGCTGGCTGTGCGCCTGCGCCTTGTCAGGTCGCGTCAGTCGCGACCGCCACAACTGCCTGAACAAATTTTCCCAGTCAGCCACCACCCGGCCTTCGGCGCGCACCGCAATTTCATACCAGGCATCGAGGAACTCGTCGACCACGCCAAAACCGCCGGTAAACGCCCGTTTCCCATCGATTACCACGATCTTGCGATGGTCGCGACTCAAGTTGCGCGCCAGGGAGTGAAAGCCCAGCGGGTTAAAGAAACGCAGTTGGACGCCCGCGTTGATCAAGCGACGCCGGTCCTGGCTCGACAAGCCCATCGAGCCAAACCCGTCCAGCAGCAGACACACCGTTACCCCGCGATTGACCGCCTGGACGAGCGCCTCGATAACCCGGTCGGCCAATCTGCCTGACTCCATCAAATAGAGCTCTACCAGCACATAGTGCTGGGCATGATGAATGGCCTCGAGCATTGCAGGTAGAAACCGCGACGCCTCAGGAAGCAGGGTAAAGCGATTGCCTTCGCGCCAGATCGACGACATTCCCCCTCCTTGGTAAGCGTTAGCGCGTCAGGGCGCGGTGGACATACATATCGTAGCGACTGGTTTTGCCTGCCAGGGTGTGCTGGGGTGCAGGCCCGGCAATCGGCGGTGCCTTGCGCGGTCGTTTGACCACCACACGATGGGTGGCCACATCCAAAGCCGCTTCCAGCAAGCGGGGTGCATCGTCGTCATCACCGGCCAGCTCGCGAAACAGGCGCATCTCTTTTTTGACCAGCGCAGATTTTTCCCGGTGGGGAAACATGGGGTCAAGATGAACCACCTCAGGATCAAAGGCAGCGTCAGCTACCAGCGCGGCCAGTGCCTCAGCGGCATCCCCGTGGCGCAACGTCATACGCGAAGCGATGGGCGCAGTGTCGGCAATGTTGGCTGCACGGGACAAGCCATCGGCAAGCAGGGCCGCAATCGCCGGGACGCGCTCGATCATCAATACCGACGCGCCCAGGCTTGCCAATACAAAGGCATCGCGGCCCAGACCGGCCGTGGCATCGACCACGTGCGGGTTGAGCCCCTTGTTCAGGCCACAGGCCTTGGCCACCAACTGACCACGCCCGCCGCCAAATTGGCGCCGATGGGCGGCCCGCCCGGCCGCAAAATCAACACTGAGCGGCTTGCCGAACTGCCGCTCATTGCCGGTTAACACCAGTTGCCCATCGCGATAGACAAGCGTTAACCCGGCAGGCAACTGGCCGACATCGGGTAGCGTCATGCGGGCTTTTTCCACGCCACCTGGTTGCGCAGATAGACCGGCTGCACCGCGTGGGCTGGCTGCCCCAACCCGTCGGCAAAGTCCCGGGCGGCCAGCCAGGCCATTTCCTCGGCACGCGGCTCAAGGTCGGTCAGATGGTGCGTCATTGCCGCCTGAAACGGGGTGTTGAACTGCTCCCAAAGCGTAAAACCGCTACCGACGCCGACCCAGTCGGTTTCTTCGTCGGGCAGTTGCACCGCTTCGGGCGTGAGTACGGCCTCGTCGCCTTGACGGCGCACGCTGTCATGCAAGCAGTGCCACGTCGCCACATAGACCTCCCCCATGCGGGCATCCAGCGCGGTCACGACATGGCGCAGGTGATAGCGACGATGGGCCTGGAGTGCCAGCGCTTCAAGCGTGGAGATACCCAGCAACGGCCGATCCAGCCCAAATGCCAGGCCCTGCGCTGCCCCCGCAGCGATACGCAGCCCGGTAAACGAACCGGGGCCGCGGCCGTAGGCAACCGCATCCAGTTGGCCTGACGTAACCTGGGCATCGCCCAACACCTCATCGACCATCGGCAACAGCCGCCGGGTATGCGCACGCGGTGTCATTTCAAAGCGCGCGACGCACTCGCTGTGGTCGGCGTCCTGGCGCAGCAAGGCAGCGGAGCAGGCGCTTGAAGAGGCATCGAGAGCGAGAAGATATAGCGACATAGCGATTCAGCACTCGTGAGAAGTAGACGGGCATTATACCTTTGCCTTGCCCATACGACGATGGCCCGCACTTGGCGGGCCATCACGAATTGGCTTGTGCTTGCCTGGGAAGCCTTAACTCAACGCTTCGGCAACCTGGCGGGTAATATCATCCACGCTTCCAACCCCTTCAACGCGATGGTATTGCGGTGCCGCCTCGGGATCTTCTTTGGCCCACTGCTGGTAATAATCGACCAGCGGCGCCGTTTGATCATGATAGACCGCGAGCCGATTACGTACGGTGGACTCCTGGTCGTCCTCGCGCTGAATCAGCGCCTCGCCGGTCACGTCATCCTTGCCCGGTTCTTTGGGCGGATTGTGCTCAACATGATAGACCCGCCCTGACTCAGGGTGAACCCGCCGACCGGCCAGACGATTAACAATCTCCTCGTCGGGAACGGCAATTTCCAGCACGTGATCAAGCTTGACACCGCCTTCTTTCATGGCGTCCGCCTGGGGAATGGTGCGCGGGAAGCCATCGAACAGAAAGCCATTTGCGCAGTCGGGCTGGCTGATACGCTCTTTGACCAGGTCGATGATGATGTCGTCGGACACCAGGCCGCCGCTGTTCATGATCTCTTTGACCTTGAGGCCCAGCTCGCTGCCATCCTTGATCGCCGCGCGTAACATGTCGCCGGTGGAAATCTGGGGAATGTTATAACGCTCGCAGATAAACTGAGCTTGAGTCCCCTTCCCCGCACCGGGGGCACCCAACAGGATTAAACGCATGGCTCTGCTCCTTGAATAATAGAAATGCAATAAATCAATCAGCCGACAATAACCGTGCCTCTCAGGCGACACAACTACCCAAAAGCCTGAAAGCACGATTATGAAGGCATTTTTTTAAATAAAATCAGCTAAGTGACGCCCAACCTGTACTTTGGTCGCCCTTGTGTTCAAAAAACGGCGGCTCAAACACAAGCGGCGCCCTGCCGGACGCCGCTCACAAGACCTTCCATTGCCACTTACAGCAGCAGACGACGGATATCGGTCAGCACATCCGCAAGGAAGGCGGTGAAGCGCGCTGCATCCGCACCGTTGATTGCCCGGTGGTCGTAGGACAGCGATAGCGGCATCATCAGCCGCGGCTGGAAGGCACTGCCATCCCATACCGGCTTCATCTGGGACTTGGACACGCCCAGAATGGCAACTTCCGGTGCATTGACGATAGGCGTGAACGCGGTACCGCCAATCGAGCCCAGGCTCGAAATGGTAAAGCAGCCGCCGGTCATCTCGTCACGTTTGAGCTTTTTGGACTGCGCCTTCTTGCCAAGCTCGGCCATTTCCTTGGCAATCTCGATCAGGGATTTCTGGTCGGCGTTACGTACCACCGGCACCATCAAGCCTTCTGGCGTGTCCACCGCAATGCCGATATGCACGTAGTGCTTCCATACCAGCGTTTCGCCGTCACCTTTCAGGCTGACGTTGAACTGCGGGAACTTGCGCAGTGCAAAGGCACAGGCCTTGACCATGAACGGCAGCGGCGTCAGCTTGGCGCCCTGGGCCTCGGCTTCGGCCTTCATCGACTTGCGGAAGTCTTCGAGCTCGGTGATATCCGCTTCGTCGAACTGGGTAACGTGGGGAACGTTGAGCCAGCTGCGATGCAGATTGGTCGCGCCCATCTTGAGCAGGCGTCCCATCGGCTTTTCTTCGACCTCGCCAAACTGGCTGAAGTCGACCTCCGGCACCGGCGGAATACCTGCGCCACCGGTGGCCGCCGGGGCTGCACCCGCCTGCGCTTTGCCCTGATTGGCAATCGCCTGCTTCACATAGGCCTGAACGTCTTCCTTCAGCACGCGGTCTTTCGGGCCACTGGGCTTGACCAGGGCCAGGTCGACGCCCAGTTCCCGCGCCAGCATACGCACGGCGGGACCAGCATGAACCAGCTTGCCGTCACGCGGCTTGTGCGATGCCATCTGCGCTTCGGGGCTGGGGGTGCCAGCAGGCGACTCGGCAGGCTTGGTGCTGGACGGGCTGGCGCTCTGCGGCTGGGCTTTTTCAGGTGCGGCTGCGGCTTTTTGCGGGGCTGCCTGCTTGGCACCTGCGACTTCGATATAGCCGATCACATCGCCTTCGGAGACCGTGTCGCCCTCCTTGACGGTCAGCTCGAGGAGCTTGCCTTTGTAGGGGCTGGGGACATCCATCGACGCCTTGTCGGACTCCAGAGTGATCAGCGGGTCTTCTTCGTCGACCTCGTCACCGGCCGCTACGCCAATTTCAATGATCGGCACATCGGAGGAACCGGACAGGTCGGGCACACGAATCTCTTTGCGCTCCGGTTCACCGCTGGCGGCTTCGTCTGGCACATCATCCTGCTCAGCCGCCGCTTGGGGTTCGCTGCTGGCCTGGCTGGACGCCTGTTCGTCTGGCGTGTCTTCGGCGTCGCCGCCTTCACCGGCGATCTCCATTTGCCCGATGACATCGCCTTCCGAGACCGTGTCGCCTTCTTTGACACTGAACGACACGATTTTACCGGCATGAGGACTCGGCACATCCATGGAGGCCTTATCGGACTCCAGGGTGATCAAGGTGTCTTCGGCGTCAACCTCATCGCCTTCGCCCACTGCGACCTCGATGATTTCGACGTTATCCGAGCCCCCCAGATCGGGCACTTTGATGTCCACGGTCTGCTTGCCGCCAGACGCCTTTTTGGCGGCAGGCTTCGAGGGTTCCGGCTCGGACGCTTGGGCGGGGGCGTCATCCTGCTGGCTTCCGGATGACTCAGCGGGGGGCTCGTCGCTTTCCCCCCCGGCGTCGCCACCACCTTCGACTTCCAGCTCGACGATATCGTCACCTTCAGAGACGCTATCGCCCTCTTTGACCAGCACTTTGAGGACCTTCCCCCCTTTCGGAGCCGGTACGTCCATGCTGGCTTTATCGGATTCGAGCGTGATCAGGGTGTCTTCTGCTTCAATGACATCGCCTTCCGACACCGCAATCTCGATGATTTCGACATCGGTATCGCCACCGATATCGGGAACTTTGATGATTTCGCTACTCAAGGTCGCGCTCCTTTAAAATCGGATCGAGCCGGCGGGCACTTGCCCGCCGGGCAGCGGATCAGCTAGTCAGCGGGTTCGGCTTGTTGACATCGATGCCGTACTTCTTCAGGGCGTCACCGACAAGCTTGCGATCGATTTCACCACGGTCTGCCAGTGCACGCAGCGCCGCGACGGTGACGAAATAACGGTCCACCTCGAAGAAGTAACGCAGCTTCTCGCGGGTATCGGAACGACCAAAGCCGTCGGTACCCAGCACGGTGTAATCGTTCGGCACCCAGGCACGTACCTGATCAGCGTATAGCTTCATGTAGTCGGTGGACGCGATCACCGGCCCTTCACGGCCTTCCAGACACTTGGTGACGTGAGGCTTGTTGGCCTCGGCATCAGGGCTCAGGAAGGCTTCACGGTCCAGCAGCAGCGCTTCACGGCGCAGTTCATTGAAGCTGGTCACGCTCCAGATATCAGCGCCGATCCCCCAGTCACTTTCGAGCAGTGTGGCCGCTTCTTCGACTTCGCGCAGGATCGTACCCGAGCCCAGCAGCTGTACGCGGCCTTTTTTGCCCTTGGTTTCGCGCAGCAGGTACATACCCTTGACGATATCGTCGACCGGCACGGTTTCAAGCTCAGGATGCTCGTAGTTCTCGTTCATGACCGTCAGGTAATAGAAGCAGTTCTCCTTGTCGGTGAACATGCGCTTCATACCATCCTGCAGAATAACGGCCACTTCGTGGGCATAGGTGGGGTCGTAGCTTCTGCAGTTGGGAATGGTCGATGCCTGAATCAGGCTGTGGCCATCCTGGTGCTGCAAACCTTCACCGTTGAGCGTTGTGCGGCCTGCGGTACCGCCGACCATGAAGCCACGCGCCTGGAGGTCGCCTGCCGCCCAGGCCAGATCGCCGATACGCTGGAAGCCGAACATCGAGTAATAGACGTAAAACGGCAGCAGCGTCACGTTGTTGTTGCTGTAGGAAGTCGCCGCTGCAATCCACGCTGACATCGCGCCTGCCTCGGAAATCCCCTCCTCGAGAATCTGGCCCTTCTGATCTTCACGGTAGAACATGATCTGGCCTTTATCGACCGGCTCATACTTCTGCCCTTCAGAGGTGTAGATCCCCAGCTGACGGAACATGCCTTCCATGCCGAAGGTACGCGCTTCGTCAGGAATAATCGGCACAACCTTCTTGCCAATTTTCTTGTCCTTGACCAGCCCGTTCAGTACCCGCACAAACGCCATGGTGGTGGACACTTCACGCCCTTTGGAACCGCCCATCTGGGAAGCAAAGGCCTTGTCTTCAAGGCTGGGGATTTCCAGGGCGTCGAAGTCACTGCGGCGCGCCGGCAGATAGCCACCCAGACGCTCGCGCTGCAGGTGTAGGTACTTCAGCTCGGGGGAATCCTGCTCCGGCATGTAGTACGGCACGTCTTTGAGCTGCTCGTCGGTGAGCGGAATCCCGAAGCGGTCACGGAAGGTCTTGAGCGCCTCGTATTCCATGCTCTTGACCTGGTGGGCTTCATTGGCGGCTTCGCCATCGCCGCTACCCATGCCATAGCCCTTGACGGTATGCGCCAGGATGACCGTGGGCTTGCCGTTCGAGGTATTGACCGCCTCGTGATAGGCCGCGTAGACCTTGAACGGGTCGTGACCACCGCGGTTGAGCTTCCAGATGTCCTCGTCGGAGAGGTCTTTGACCATCTCTTCGGTTTCTGGATACTTGCCGAAGAAGTGCTCGCGGGTGTAGGACCCGCCGTTGGCCTTGTAGTTCTGGTACTCGCCGTCGACCGCTTCGTCCATGCGCTTCTGCAGGACGCCTTTCTTGTCCTTCTCGAACAGCGGATCCCAGTGGCGACCCCAGACAACCTTGATGACGTTCCAGCCCGCACCGCGGAACACGCCTTCGAACTCGTCCATGACGCGGGAGTTGCCGCGTACCGGACCGTCAAGGCGCTGCAGGTTGCAGTTGATGACAAAGATCAGGTTGTCGAGGTTCTCGCGCCCGGCAAGCGAGATCGCCCCCAGGGACTCCGGCTCGTCGCACTCGCCGTCACCCAGGAAACACCAGATCTTGCGGTCGTACATATCTTTCAGTTCACGATGATGCAGGTACTTCATCACGTGCGCCTGATAGATCGCCTGGATCGGGCCAAGGCCCATGGAGACCGTCGGGAACTGCCAGTAATCCGGCATCAGCCAGGGGTGGGGGTAGGATGACAGGCCATCGCCATCGACTTCCTGGCGGAAACGGTCCATCTGCTCTTCGGACAGGCGACCTTCCAGGTAGGAGCGCGCGTAGATGCCTGGCGCCACGTGGCCCTGAATGTAGATCAGGTCGCCTTCAAAGTCGCCCTGAGGGGCACGGAAGAAGTGGTTGAAGCCTACGTCATACAGCGTAGCTGACGACATGAAGCTGGCAATATGACCGCCCAGGCCGGGCTTGGCACGGTTGTTGCGAATCACCTGGGCAATGGCATTGTAGCGGATCAGGGAGCGGATACGACGCTCCATGAACAGGTCGCCCGGCATCGGCGCTTCGCGGTGAACCGGAATCGTATTACGATGCGGGGTTGTCACCGAGAAGGGCACCCTCATGCCGTCCCGACGCAGGCGGTCCGCCAGGCGGGTCATCAGGTAGCGGGCACGATCTTCGCCCTCACGATCCAATACCGATTCCAGGGAATCAATCCATTCCGCGGTTTCGATCGGATCGAGATCTTCTCTTGTCTCCAGACTCATAGAGGTCTCTCCGAATGACGATAAATGACAATCAACCCCGCTAGCCCGTCGGGCCTGGGGCGGCTGTGGTGTGTCGCCACCACTGGCATGCTGATAGTCGACGCCTGAGCGTCGGCGGTTTTTTCTTCTACATTCAACGAGCTACCTACATGGACATGTAGTAAAGCTACATAATTGTTGTAAAAGTTAGCCTTTTGTATATGCGAAGATACCGCAAAGTCGCTACGCTGCCAATTACAGTAACACCTAAAAGGCTATCGAAAACAAACTATTGCACCGCAACATAAGGCTTTGTTAAGGCACTTGCCGAGTCCTCCAAGGCATCTCCTTATGTAGTCAAACTACCGTTTTAATCTCTTGACGCATCGCAACTTAAATCACCTTCCTGGGTCGCAAACAACTGACGCCAATAGGCCCAATCAAACGTTGGTCCGGGGTCGGTTTTACGCAGCGGCGCCACCCTTGCATGGCTGGTCACACGCTCTGGGGTAAGCGCAGGATAACGGTCCCACAACCACCGGGCAGCCTTGGCCAACGCCCTATACTGGGCCTTGGTAAAAGGGTTCGTTTCATCGCCTTCCAGTTCTATCCCCACCGAGAAATCATTGAGCGCTTGCCGCCAGCGTCGTTGACGCGGGTCCCACCACCGGGAACGTCCCGCGTGCCAGGCCCGCCGGTCGGTGTCGACAAACTGGACGCACTCGCCATCACGGCGAATCAACAGGTGAGCAGATACCCTTAAATGGGCGATGGTGGCGAAATAAGGGTGTGCCTCGGGGTCTAGCTGGTTGGTGAATAATGCCTCAACGGCCGTTCCCTTAAACTGGCCGGGCGGCAGGCTGATGGCATGAATCAGCAGCAGCGACACCTCGTCATCAGGCCGCTGATCCGCATTGGGTGACGCCACCTGACGTGCACCTTGCCATCGGCCAGGAGAAAATTGTGGGTCAATCACGCGAAGGACTCCTCTACGTTGGCGCGCTCTTTCACTATAATGCCGGTCATCGACGTTAACGCCCAGAGAATTGATGCCATGCATTACCAAACCGCCCTTGCCGAAGAAATCCGCTCCAGCGCTGCACGCCTGCTCGCCGAAGACGTGGGGCCTGGCGATATCACCGCCCAACTGATCCCGGACCACCAGTTGGCGACGGCGGAAGTCATTACCCGTGTCCCGGCCGTGCTGTGCGGCGTTGCCTTTGTCGACGATATTTTCCGCCGCCTGGACAGCCGCGTTGCGCTTCACTGGCAGGCTGCCGACGGTGACCGACTGGAGGCCGGGCAATGTTTTCTCACCCTTGAGGGCCCAGCACGCAGCCTGCTGACCGGCGAACGCGCAGCGCTTAACGTACTGCAAACCCTTTCCGCCACGGCGACAGCGACCCGCCGCTATGTCGACCTTATCGCCGACACCGGCGTGCGCCTGCTGGACACTCGCAAGACACTGCCCGGCATGCGGCTGGCACAGAAATACGCCGTCATGTGCGGCGGCGGCCACAATCACCGCATTGGCCTGTGGGATGCGTTTCTGATCAAGGAAAACCACATCGCTGCCTGCGGCGGCATCCAGGCGGCTGTCGCTCAGGCGCGCAAGCTGGCCGCCGAGTTGCCCGTTGAGGTGGAAGTCGAAAACTTTGCCGAGTTGGAGCAGGCGCTGGCTGCAAAAGCGGATGTCATCATGCTGGATAACTTCAGCCTGGATGAACTGCGCAGGGCCGTTGAACTGACAGCCGGTAGCGCCACGCTTGAAGCGTCGGGGAATGTCGATGACGGGACGTTGCGCGCGATCGCAGAGACAGGGGTCGACTGTATTTCCTGCGGCACCTTGACCAAGGACATCCAGGCCATTGACCTGTCGATGCGGGTCACCCGCCAGGCGGCCCGCTAACCGGGGGAGCGGTTAGGTCAGGTCTCGACGGCGTTAAGTCGCTTCTGCAGCCGAAAACGCTGCAGGGGCTCGCCGCCACGCTCGACCCACTGCTCGCCCAGGTTTTGCCAGCCTCGTCGCAGCAGCCGTTCGTAGAGCGTCAGGCTTGCTTCGATGTTGATACGGTCAACCCCCTGCTCCAGCAGCCATCGTTCGGCATGAATCAATAGCGTGGTGCCGATCCCGCGTCCGCTGAGCGATGGCCATACGTAAAGGGTCACGACCCGGCCGGCGGGCACATCCAGCTCGATAAACCCCACGCAGCGCCCGTCACAGCTGGCAACAAGCGTCGTGTAAAGCGCCTGGCGCGCTGACCAGGCGCTGGCCTCGCGGGGCAAGGCGTTCGCCCACGCGCGCCGCTGGTCCAAGGTGTATCGCGTCGCGGCCCCTTGCATCACGGCATGGTAGAACACCTCCGCCTGATCAGCGGCGTCTCGGGCGCGTGCCAAGCGGTAGGTGACCCGGGCCGTCGAGGGCTGTGCAGTCTGTTCATCTGTCATGTTTCACCATGTGAGCGTATCGCTTTCTTTTTCAAGGCATGCTCAGCACCACTGTACTGACGACACGGCTGTTTTATACTCGGCCCTCTGGTTTTCCCTTTGATAAGGCAGTGTGATGCATCATGCCCCACTCAGCGAATCCTTTTCGCTGACACCCATCGGCCATGTGGCGAGCGACTATGCCGATAAGTTTGGCGTTCCCCGTCAGCCCGGCCTCGCGCCTGACGCCAACGCAGAGTTGATTCTTCACCCGCCCTACGACGACCCGTTGGCCGTGCGCGGGCTCGACGCCTTCAGCCATGTGTGGATCAGTTTTGTGTTCCACCAGAGTCCTGAACGCTGGTCGCCTCTCGTCAGGCCACCACGGTTAGGCGGCAACCGAAAAGTGGGCGTATTTGCCAGCCGCAGCACGCATCGCCCCAACCGGCTCGGCCTGTCGCTGGTCGAACTCCGTCGTATCGATACCCACAAGGGCGTGCGCCTGATACTGTCAGGCTGCGATCTGGTCAACGGCACGCCCGTGGTGGATATTAAACCCTACCTTCCCTGGGCTGAAGCCCACCCTCAGGCTCAAGCAGGCTTTGCCCCCGCCCCACCCGAGCAGTTGACGGTTCAGTTCAGCGCCACAGCGCTGGATCAGTTGGCCAAGCGTGCTGACCGCGATTCGCTAAGGGCGCTGGTCGAGCAGGTCATTGGCCAGGACCCACGCCCGGCCTACCGGCACCACCAACCCTCCGAACGGGTTTACGGCGTACGGCTGCGGGATGTGGACGTCAAGTTTTGTCCACGCCAGAACGGCGAAGCCACCACGCTGGAGGTGGTGGCTATCGACACGTTAGGCTGAACGTTAGCGGGGAAAGGTAACCCCCAGGCGGCGGCCGACTTCCTCGTAGGCTTCAATCACGCCGCCAAGGCCCTGGCGAAAACGGTCCTTGTCGAGCTTCTCGCGGGTATTGGCGTCCCATAACCGGCATCCGTCAGGGGAAAACTCATCACCCAGCACTACCTGTCCGTTAAATACGCCAAACTCGAGCTTATAGTCCACCAGCAGCATGTCACCCTCGGCGAACAGCTGCTTGAGCACATGATTGACCTTGAAGGTGAGCGTTTTCATCTTGGCGAGTTGCTCAGGCGTCGCCCAGCCAAAGGTTTCCGCCAGGGACTCGTTGATCATCGGGTCGCCCTTTTCGTCGTTCTTCAGGAACAGCTCGAACGTCGGCGGGTTCAACGCGATACCTTCCTCGACGCCGAGGCGCTTGACCAGGCCCCCCGCAGCGATATTGCGCACCACGCACTCCACCGGGATCATCTGCATCTTCTTGACCAGACTTTCCGTGTCAGAAAGTTGCTTCTCGAAATGCGTCGGAATACCGGCGTCTTCCAGCCGCTCCATGATGAAGGCGTTGAAGAGGTTATTCACCATCCCCTTACGTGCCAGCGACTCTTTCTTCTTGCCGTCAAAGGCGCTGGTGTCATCACGAAACTCAAGTACCAGCAGGTCCGGATCATCGGTGGTGTAGACAGATTTTGCCTTACCGGCATAGAGTTCTTGGCGCTTTTCCATGGGAGCTCCGCAAAGAGACAAAGGTCATTGAATTAACGTAAATAGCTGGCTACCCGCTCGAGCAGTTCGCGCTCGGCGTTTTCGCTCAGTGGTGGTTCACCGGTTGCCCTGGCGCGCAGCACGCTCTGGTCGCCGCGAGGTTCAACGACCAGGCGCACTTCTCGTGCCTGCTCGTTTGTATCGGTGAACAAAACCACCTGCAACAAACTCCGGTCGCGCTGTTCACGGGACAGATAGCTTACAAGGAAGGCATAGTTATCAGGCTCGGCGGCCAGCAACTCACGCTCGTCAGTTTGATCGAAGTCCTGCGCCAGATAGTGATGGATTTCAGCCCATACGCGATCTGCCGCGTAAGGTATCGCCACTTCCCACCCATCGCCATCCTGGCGAAGCGAAAGGGGGTCATTGTTTTCCAGACGCTGCGCGCTCCAGGATGATGCCGTCGCCGAGGCGGTTTGAGAAGCAGCAGCATTGGCGCTCAAATAGGTTTGCAGCGCATCAAGGCAGCTTGCCATGCTTTGGCCGCCTCGCTCGCAGCGGACTTCACTGCTCCCCTCGCGGAGCCCGCTTTGCAAACGGAACTCAGCCTGGGAGGTAACCAGAACACCGTCACTGGCACGGCTTTCCTGGACGTCCAGGCCGCGCTGACGTGCAAAGCTTTCAAGCTGTGTCCAGACGCTCCCCGGATCAGCGGCAACGACTAACCATCGCTGGTCACCAATCTCACGGCCTTCAACGTAATCAATTTCCGTACTTTGCCCAACCGTAAGAGGTTGAGGAGGACGCACTTCGGCCACTCCATCACGCCTAGGCTGGCTGGCTGCTTCCGGGACCGGCAGCGCATCGCGGTAACGCTGAGTATCGCGGGTCTCGGGCAATACCAACGGCGACGCAGGTTCTACATCGGCATAATCCAAATTGCGATCATCATAAAAACCTTCATCCCGGGCACAACCGGCAAGCGTCACAGCACCTGCCAGGGCCAGCGGAATCCATTTCAGCGCGTGTTTTCCAAGCACAGAGCTCATCAAGCCACCTTAACAGTCAACAGATCGTTTACCTGACGCCATGCATCCCAGGTTCGCCAAGTAGCAAAAATTCTTTGCGGTTTATTCCTCGACAACCCCCGCAAGCTGCAGGGCTTCACTGACAGTGGCGTGATACTTGTCGGACAGCCACGTCAGCGGCAGGCGAATACCCGCGTCAGCGTAACCCATTCGGTTTAACGCCCACTTTACCGGAATAGGGTTCGACTCGATCCCGAGATTGGTATGCAGGGGCATCAGGCGTGTGTTGATCTGGTGCGCCTTATCCGCGTCCCCGCCTACCGCAGCCGCGCAAAGTTCATGCATGGCTTTGGGCGCCACGTTCGCGGTCACCGAAATATCACCATGCCCGCCCATCAGCATGAAATCACAGGCGGTGGCATCGTCACCCGAGTAAAGCATGAAGTCACTGCCCTTGAGGCGGGCGATAAGATCTTCCGCACGCTCCAGATTACCCGTGGCATCCTTCAAGCCGATGATGTTGTCAATGTCGGCCAACCTGACCACCGTCTCATTATAAAGATCTGAGCAGGTGCGCCCCGGCACATTGTAAAGAATGACCGGCAATTTACTGCCTTCCGCCACCGCTTTGAAGTGCTGATACAAGCCTTCCTGGGTAGGCTTGTTATAGTAAGGACATACCGACAGACAGTAGTCAGCGCCAACTTCACTGGCATAACGCGCCAGCTCGACAGCTTCAGAGGTCGCATTACCCCCCGTACCGGCAATGACCGGAATTCGCCCGTCCACTTCCTCGACCACACTGCGTATCACGTCGAAGTGTTCGGCAAACGACATGGTGGTGGGCTCACCGGTGGTGCCAGCGGCCACGATCCCGTCGGTGCCATTGTCGAGATGGAAGTTCACCAGACGACGAAGCGCCTCCCAGTCGATGTCGCCATTGACTTTCATCGGCGTCGCCAGGGCGACGATGCTGCCTGTGATCATCCTTTTTTCCTCACCTGCAAGTGGTTAAATCGAGCGTCTGAATATCACGAGATAAGGAGCCGAGTTAGTGCTTTACGCAGCGTGCCATCATCTCAACAGGAATCCACGAAGGACAAATGGTACTCAGGCCGCTCGACCCTGTACAGCGGAAAGCGCGGCGAGTTTTACCCCTGCGATGCTTTCTTCTTTGACATGCGGCGCAAGCTTGCGTGTAATCGCCTTTTAAAACCACGCTACCAGAGGAACCTTTTATGCCACTCGACATAGGCCAGACCGTCCCCGATTTTTCGGCACCGGCAACGGGTGACACCACCCTGACGTTATCCGAGCTGCGCGGCCAGCAGGTGGTGGTGTACTTCTATCCCAAGGCCAGCACGCCGGGATGCACCACCGAGGGCGGCGATTTTCGCGACCGCAAGGCCGATTTCGACGCCGCGAACACGGTGATTGTCGGTGTTTCCCGGGACGGTATCCGCGCCCAGGAGAATTTCAAAGCCAAGCAGGATTTCAACTTTACGCTGGTGTCAGACAAGGACGAGACGGTCTGCAGACTGTTTGATGTCATCAAGCTTAAAAAGCTATATGGCAAAGAGCACCTGGGCATCGAACGCAGCACCTTTCTGATTGACACCGAAGGCAAGCTTGCCCAGGCCTGGCGGGGCGTCAAAGTCCCCGGGCACGTTGATGAAGTGCTTGCGGCGGCTCAGGCGCTTAACGCGTCCTAAACCTCTTCCTCCCCATCCAACTGGCGGCTGGGGAGGTTACCAGGCCCGCAAGGCCACTCTGACTTACAGTGACTCTTCTCTGGCGAGCGCATGGTGGTGCTCATCGCGCCCTTTCATCCCCCGCGGCCAGGCATGCACCAACGCTTTTAGCAGCGTGGCGAGCGGAATGGCAAAAAACACTCCCCAGAACCCCCATATGCCGCCGAAGAACAACACCGCCACAATCACCGACACCGGGTGGATATTGTTCGTCTCCGAGAACAATACCGGGGCGAGTACGTTGCCATCCAACGCCTGAATAACTCCGTAAGCCACCAGCACGTAGACGAACGACTCGCTTAACCCGAAGTGAAATCCGGCGACTGCAGCGACCGGCAAGGTGACCACGGCCGCACCGATATACGGCACCAGCACCGAAAAGCCGACCAATACCGCCAGCAGCGCCGTATAAGGCAGATTAAAGAACGAAAACGTGATGAAGGAGACGGTGCCGACAATAATGATCTCGATAAACTTGCCGCGAATATAATTGGCAATCTGGTCGTCCATTTCACGCCAGATACGCGCCATCAAGGCACGTTTTTGCGGCAGCAATGACAATGTAAAGCCAACCAGCGCCTCTCGATCCTTGAGCATGAAAAAGACCAAGATGGGCACCAGTACCAGATAGATAATCAGCGACATGAGATTACCCAGGGATGCCAGCGACAGCGTCAGGGCGCGCTGCCCCAACTGGCTTATTTCGCGGCTGGCGACGCCAATCCAGTTTTGCATTTGATCCGGGGTAATCAGGTTGGGATAGCGCGACTGCAGCTCATCCAGCCAGTTTTGCCCGCTTGCAAACATGCGCGGCGTTTCCTGGACAAGGCCAATCAACTGGTCCCATATCAGTGGTAGCAAAATAAACGCCAGGGCCAATAACACGCCGACAAAGCCAAGGAACACCACGATCACCGAGAGCAGATGCGGGATGCCACGCCGCGTCAATGCGCCCACCACGCCCTGGAGCAAGAAGGCAATGACCAAGGCGGTAAAAAAAGGCGCCAGCATACGGCCAAACCAGATCACCGCGGCAAAGCCAGCGATGAGTACTACCAGCAGGATCAAGGCTTCTTCGTCTGAAAAGTACCGTTCGACCCAGCTTTTCAAGATCGTACGCAGGCTCATGAGCGCTCGCCTTCTGCCTTGCGAAGCCAATAATGATAGATCTCACCACACTGCTCGCGGGCTTCCAGGTGATGGGCGCTCTGCTCGGCAAAGGCTTCGATATCCCGCCACGAGCCTGCATCCGTGGCGCGAACTTCCAGCAACTGCCCCGGGGCAAGGCCTGCCAGGGCCTGCTTGGCCTTGAGCAGTGGTAGCGGGCAATGAAGCCCGCAGGCGTCGAGCACGCTATCAGGCTGTAAATGCGTTGTTTGCTCTACCATTTTTCTCCCCTCAAAAAAGACCCTGCACGTATCAGTCATTGTTGCATAGACTAGGCAGTATTGACTGCGCATTGATTTAACGGCACTTCACCGCTTGAATCAATGTCATAAGCAGTGACCCAGCGCTTTACATCACCGATGAGGATGCCATGCCGCGCTTTTTTAACGCCTCAGCAGGCTGGACGCGCGCCTTAGCGTTCGCCTGCGGTACGACGTTGTTGATTCCCTCGCCCGCCGTCAGCGACGAGCAGACGTTACCCAGTCTGGGCAGCAGCTATTCGTCGACCAGCGACGAAGAGCACCGGCTGGGCCGCGCCTGGCTGCGTCAGTTCCGTGCCCACGCCCCCCAATGGCAGGACCCGATTGCCCATGATTACCTGAACAGCCTGGTTGATCGTCTGGCCCCGCATAGCCAACTGGGCGACCTGGACGTGACCACCGTCATGGTCGACCACCGAACCCTCAATGCCTTTGCGGTCCCCGGTGGCGTGGTCGGGATTCACGCTGGCCTGTTCGCCTTTGCCGAAGATGAAGGCGCCTTTGCCTCGGTCATTGCCCACGAACTTGGCCACTTGTCGCAGCGCCACTATGCTCGCAGCAGCGAGCGCGCTGAACAGACACAGCTACCGGCCATGGCCGGCATGCTGGCCGGATTACTGATCGCGGCCGGTGGTGGAGGCAATGCGGGTATCGCCACCGCCATGGGATCTCAGGCAGCCCTCATTCAAGACCAGCTCACCTACTCGCGCCGCTACGAGCAGGAAGCAGACCGCGTGGGTCTTCAAGCCATGGCCGATGCTGGCTACGACCCGGACGCCATGGCCCGCATGTTCCGCACCTTGCAACGCATGGCCAGCCTTCAGGGCGGCACGCCACCGGAATTCCTGCTGACCCACCCGGTGTCCGAATCCCGCTTGAGCGATGCGCAGTCACGGGCCGCTCAGATGGACGTTGCTTCAAGCTACTCTAACGATACGCTCTACGACATGATCCGCGGCCGTGCGTTACTGCAGATCCATTCACAATCGCCCCAGCAAGCCGTTTCTCGCCTGGCTCAGGAAGACGCCAACGAAGCGGCACAGCGCTATGTAGCCGCCCTGGCCGATGCCCGGTCCGGCCAGGTGGATGCCGCGCTCCAAGCGCTTGATCGACTGCGTGATGAACAGCCAGACCTTGCCATGTTACCGGCGTCGGCGGCAGAGGTTGCCCTTCAAGCGCAGCGTTACGATGACGCCATCCAGCGCAGCCAGCGATTGCTGCGTTTCATGCCTGACTACTTGCCAGCCCAGCTCATCCTGGCCGAGGCGCAACTTCAGCGAGACCCCAATGCGGCCTACAACATCCTGCGCGATGTCACCGCGCAACATCCCGAAAACCCACAGGGCTTCAACCTGCTGTCAGAAGCTGCCGGGCGAAGCGGGCGTAATGGGCTGGGTCACCTGGCGCGGGCGGAATATCTTCAGCTTACCGGGCGCATGGATAGCGGTATTCGCCAACTGGATATAGCCGAAGACGCCGCTGAGCGCGAAAACGATCAGCGCACGCTGGCACGCATCGAACAGCGGCGCGAGGATTTCATGGACTACCGCGAGGCTCTGGAGGAGTTCTAGCAGCCTGTCGGGCTTGACCGATCGTCGCGAGAATCACGGATTTTGAGCCAAATTTATCGATCGATTGAGGCGAATAGCGCGCTATTTAACGAAATCGATCGAATAAAGTTGGCCAAAATACCGGGATTCGCAGTAGATCAGTGTTAAGTCCGACAGGCTGCTAGGGGAGGAGTTCCAGGCACAACCGGTTGAAGCTGAGCACGTTGATAAGTACCCAGAGGCCGACTGACAAGTAGTCGGCCTCTGGGTGTCACGGCTAGGTGTTGAAGTTGAGCATTCGCTCCAGCGGCTTGAGCGCCTGCTGGCGCAATTCACTGCCGACCTGAATCTCGCCGCTGCCCTCGCGTAGCGCACCTGCCAGGTTGTCGAGGGCGTTCATGGCCATCCACGGGCAGTGCGCGCAGCTGCGGCAGGTTGCGCCGTTGCCCGCCGTCGGGGCCTCGAACAGCGTCTTCTCGGGTACCGCTTGCTGCATCTTGAAGAAGATACCGCGATCGGTTGCCACAATCAGTTGTTCGTTGGGCAGGGTTTTGGCTGCGTTGATCAACTGCGATGTCGACCCCGCCACATCGGCCAGCCGAACCACTGGCTCAGGCGACTCCGGGTGAACCAGCACGGCGGCATCCGGGTACAGCCGCTTGAGGTCCTCGACGCCTTTCGCCTTGAATTCCTCGTGGACGATACAGGCGCCGTCCCACATCAGCATATCGGCACCGGTTTTTTTCTGGATGTAACCACCCAGATGTTTATCGGGCGCCCAGAGAATTTTCTCGCCTTTGGCCTGAAGGTGCTCGATCACATCGACAGCGATGGATGAGGTGACCACCCAATCGGCACGCGCCTTGACGGCAGCCGACGTATTGGCATAAACGACCACGGTGCGGTCAGGGTGGGCGTCGCAGAAAGCGCTGAATTCATCGGCAGGGCAACCGATATCCAGCGAACAGGTAGCCTCCAGGGTGGGCATCAGCACGCGTTTTTCAGGCGACAGAATCTTGGCGGTTTCGCCCATGAAGCGCACCCCGGCCACCACCAGGGTGGTGGCATCGTGGCGGGCACCGAAGCGCGCCATTTCCAGCGAGTCGGCCACGCAACCACCGGTTTCTTCCGCCAGTTGCTGAATGGCGTCATCGGTATAGTAGTGCGCTACCAGTACGGCGTTGTGCTGTTTAAGCAACTGCTTGATTTCCGCCACCCGCGCCTGATCTTCAGCGGGTATGCGGGTCGGGCAGTAGGGGCTTGGGAGCGGAGCATCAAGCTCAGCTTGAGTAGTCATAATAGTCATCGTGTCTACCACTGTGACGAACAGGGAATCCCCCTGTTAAACATCAGTCACGGCGTATGCACTCCGCACGCGCCGCTCTCATTGGCAAAAACCGCTGCGTCTTTCGCGTTGGCTTTATGCCAGTCTCAACAATCATGAGACTATTTTGGCGGGAAATGGTTGCTGACGGCAAGTCCAATTGTCAGGCATCAACAGTGTACACATAGCAAAACACCCCTGACAGCGAACTGTCAGGGGTGCTGAATCTGGTGGGTCGTGCAGGATTCGAACCTGCGACCAATTGATTAAAAGTCAACTGCTCTACCAACTGAGCTAACGACCCGCTGCTCACGCGGCGGCGGCAAATCTAAATAAAGTTCGGCTGGTGGGTCGTGCAGGATTCGAACCTGCGACCAATTGATTAAAAGTCAACTGCTCTACCAACTGAGCTAACGACCCGCCCGAACGGATGCATATCTTACGGATCGCCTACGCTATCCGCAAGCCTTTTTTGAACTTTTGCCTTAATTTGCCTCTTGTTACAAACGCCCCTCAGCGGCGCTTGGGCTTGCGCATTGCCTGCACCGGGCGACGCTTGTTTTTATCCCGGCTCCAACGGTTCTTTTCATCCGGCGTCAGTTCGGGGACCTTGCGGGTTTCAAGCTGAGCCAGTGCCGCCAGGTCATCCACTTCATCCTGGGACAGCTCGACCCACTCTCCCGCCTTGGCGCGCTTATCGAGGAAGATATTGCCGTAACGAACCCGTTTCAAACGACTTACCGTCAGTTCCTGGGACTCCCAGAGTCGACGAACCTCGCGGTTTCGGCCTTCCAGAATGACCACATGGAACCAGGTGTTGATCCCTTCACCGCCGAACTCCTGAACATCGGTGAACCGGGCGGGACCATCTTCCAGCATCACACCGTCTACCATGGCCATGATATGTTCACGCTTCACTTCACCCATCACGCGCACCGCATATTCACGCTCGACCTGCGTCGAGGGGTGCATCAAGCGGTTGGCCAGCTCGCCGTCAGTGGTGAAGAGCAAAAGCCCACTGGTGTTGATATCCAGGCGACCGATGGCAATCCAGCGCTCGCCTTTCAAGCGCGGCAGGCGATCGAACACGGTGCGACGGCCTTCGGGATCCTTGCGGGTACACAACTCGCCTTCCGGCTTGTTGTACATGATCACCCGGCGCGGTGTTTCGTCTTCCGCTCTCAGCGTCACCGGCCGGTCGTCAACGCTGACCTTGTCGCGCGCTTCAACTCGGTCGCCCAGCTTGGCGACCTGATTGTTGACCTTGACGCGGCCGTCGGCAATCACGGTTTCCATTTCACGCCGCGAGCCAAGACCGGCGCGGGCGAGAACTTTTTGCAGCTTTTCGCTGGTAGGGGGAGTATTACTCTGACTCATGGTCGTCTGACCTCTCATCATGGGTCTGCGTGCGCGCATCCTGGTCATCGGATCGCTGCGCACGTGCCGCCAGGCGTGCCTCTAGGTCGGCAAAGCTCAGCGGCTGGGTTAACGCCGTCTCGGCGTGCGTCTCGGCACTATCGGCCGTTTCGGGTGGCGCATCCTGCACGGTTTCGGGCGCGTCGTCCAGTGCTTCCTGCGTGTCAGAAGACGGCGGATCCGGCAACAGCGTTTGCCCGTCGTTCGTATCAGGCACATCAGCGGCGTCCTGGCCATCGGCTTCCCCACTGACCAGCTCGTGCATCGGCGGCAGGGCATCCAGGGTTTTCAAGCCAAAATCATCCAGAAAGCTGCGCGAGGTCGCGTAGACCGCCGGCCTTCCCGGCACATCGCGATGGCCAACCACGCGTATCCAGCCGCGCTCCATCAGTGTACGCATGATCGAGCTGCTCACGCTGACCCCGCGGACGTCTTCGATGTCACTGCGGGTCACCGGCTGCCGGTAGGCAATCAATGCCAGGGTTTCGAGCAGCGCCCGTGAGTAACGCTGGGGGCGCTCATCCCATAGCCGCGATACCCACTGGGACAGCCGCGGGCGAATACGCAACTGATACCCCGATGCGGTTTCGATAAGCTCCAGAGCGCCGTGTTCATGACGCTCGCCCAATCGGGCCAGCACCTCACGAAGCTCGTTCCGAGACGGGCACTCGCCATCCAGAAACAGCGTTTCCATGCGCTCCAGCGAGAGTGGTTCCCCCGCCGCCAGTAACGCGGCTTCGAGTATTTCCTCCAACGGCGAATCAATCTCACTCATGGTGCTTCCCTGTCGGCAGGTGCTTCAAACGCGCTTTCTTCATCAGAATGTTCGCCAGCGTCATCGATTGCAAAGGCGTCTTCGGGGTCATGGCCGTCGCTAATGGCTGCGGGGCGCGCACGCACATGGATTGGCGAGAGCGGGGCATTTTGCACGATATCGATCATGGCTTCCTTGGCGAGCTCCAGAATCGCCATGAACGTCACCACAACGCCTGCCCGCCCCTCTTCCAGGGTAAACAGCGCGGCAAAGGGCACGTAGTGCGGCTCGCCGCCCTCCCCACCGAGCTGCTCCATGATGGCGAGCATCCGTTCACGGGTGGAGAGTACCTCACGGCTAATATGGTGCGCCTGAGCAAGCTCGGCGCGTTTGAGAATATCGGCCAGTGCGCCCAACAGTTCATCAAGCTCGACCGGCGGATGAATGACCCGCGCCTCCAGCGGCGGCAAACCTGCCTGCACGCTGAACCAGTCGCGGCCAACGCGCGGCAGCGTATCCAGTGACTCGGCGGCTTCCTTGAGGCGTTCGTACTCTTGCAGGCGACGGATCAATTCTGCCCGCGGATCCTCTTCATCCTCGCCTTCCGCTTTGGGCGGCCGGGGCAGCAAGGTACGCGACTTGATCTCGGCCAGCATCGCCGCCATCAGCAGGTACTCGCCCGCCAGCTCGATTTCCATGGCCTTCATCAGTTCCACGTATTCAATGTACTGATGCGTAATGGTGGCCACGTTAATGGTCAGAATATCCAGGTTCTGGCGGCGAATCAGGTAAAGCAATAGGTCAAGCGGCCCTTCAAAGGCTTCCAAAAAGACGCGCAGCGCCTCCGGAGGGATATATAAATCCTCCGGCAATTGAGTGATCGGCTCGTTGAATAGCCGCCCCAAAGCTTCGGCCACCGGCGCTGTGTCCGTGCTTGAGGAGGCTTGGTTTTCGCTTGGCGTCTCGCTCACGCGGGTCGACTCTTGTAATGGAGAAGAATCAGGCGACTGCCTGGGGATGGCCTGTCATATCACCTTGGCCCGCTAGAATCCCATCGATGGATATGTCTTCATCAAGTGCGTCCCAATGAATTCCACGTGCGCTTAGCTCATAGTTCGCAAGCTGTTGAGGCGTTGCATTGAGCAGGCGTGGGTACCACGCCAAAGGCACACCGACGGTACGCCCATCGTTTAACTCAACCCAAAAATTATCCTCATCGAACGTGATTCGTCTAGGTGAAGTCGTCATACCAGGCTCCATATTAATACGTTGAGATATTGGACAGTAGATGGTTTATCTCCACAAGGCACATGCTACCCCGCATCGCTGGCTTTGCGGTAGCGGCCCTGATAATCAAACAGCTTATCGCGAAGCTGCCAGTGGCGCCCTACCTTGCGCCCGACCACGAAGTCGGGATGGCGCAGGCGGTGCTGTTCGCTGACAACCTCCTGAGGTGTGGCAGGTTGCCAGGGCATCCCCGGCGCGCGCAAATGGTCGCGCAAAAACGCTACGAAGAAAGCACGCCGTTGCGCCGACGTCTCCAGGGCAAACCATTCCGCCAGGCTCGCGCCGTCTTCATCATAGTAGGTAACCTTGAGCCGCGGCAGCCCGCGCCCGTTGGTGGTAGCTTCCAGTAACATGCCACTGACCCTTAGCACCCTGGCGTCTTTCAGCTTCAGGGCATCCTTGAGCTTGCTATCCGCGTCGACCAGCAGCGTCTGGCAGCCGTGACAACGGCGGGCGGCGATATCGTTCTCGGCGCCGCATTCATCGCAGACTTTGAAGCGAAAGCGAAACGCGCATTGGCGACGCGTGCCGTTTTCATCTTCGACAAGCCCCTGGCAGCGGCGGCCAAAATGCTCGATCACCAGCTCACCGTCGCGCTTGCCCCAGTACAGGTTGGCATGACCACACTCAGGACACGCCACCTGCACCGGCTCGCTATCGCTATCCGGCCTGGGTTCGCCCACTTCCGGCGCGTAGAGATCCCAGGGGTTGCCTGCATAGTCAAGCACCAGGCAGTCCTGCTTGCCAGGCGCCAGGCGCAGCCCCCGACCCACCATCTGCTGATACAGGCTGACCGACTCGGTCGGCCGCAGTATCGCAATCAGATCCACATGGGGAGCATCAAAGCCAGTGGTCAGCACGGCCACGTTGACCAGGTATTTAAGCCTTTGGGCTTTGAAGGCGTCGATAATCGCCGTGCGGTCCTGGGACACGGTGGCACCGGTAATCAGCGCCGCCTGCCCCGCCGGCAGATAGCCCATGATCTCTTCCGCATGGGCCACAGTCGCGGCAAAGATCATCACGCCCTGGCGCCCATCCGCCAACTCGACGACCTGGCGGATAATACCCGGCGTGGCCCGATTGCCCGCCACCACCTGATTCAACGCCGCCTCCGTGTAAGCACCCGTCGCCGCCGGTACCAGGTGGGAAAAATCATACCCTTCGACCGCCATATCGCGGCGTTTGGGCTCGGCCAGATAGCCTTGCTTGACCATCAACCTGAGCGGCTGCTCGAACACGCAGTCACGAAAGAAGCAGTCATCATTGCCTTTCACCATGCCGTGATAATGGCGGTGATAGATGAACCCCTGCCCCAGGCGATAAGGCGTTGCCGTCAGGCCGAGTATTTTAAGCTGTGGGTTTTGCTGCTGCAGGTGGTCGATTACCTGACGATAGCTGGCGTCTTCATCGAGCGAAATGCGGTGGCACTCATCAACCACCAGCAGAGTGAAGCGACCGTCGGCAAACCGGTCCAGGTTGCGCACCACCGACTGCACCGAACCAAAGACCACCTGTCGCTCGGCCTCTTTACGCTTCAACCCGGCGCTGAATATATCGGCCTCCAGGCCGTAGGCCTGATACTTGGCGTGGTTCTGCTCGACCAGTTCACGCACGTGTGCCAGCACCAGCACTCGCCCTCGCGCCAGGCGGGCAAGCTCGGCTATCACCAACGATTTACCGCTTCCCGTGGGCAATACCACCACCGCCGGGGCGTGGGAAGCACGGAAATGCTCAACCACGCGGCCAACCGCCTGGCTTTGATAGGGGCGCAGCTTGGGTGTCATCACGTCAGTCGCGAAAGGCGGCCCTGAAGCCGCCTTTTGAGGGTATGTCATCCATCACCTGGCATTCGGGCGTCAGGACTTAGCCTAACCACGCCCGAGCATTACGGAACAGACGCAGCCAGGCGCCATCCTCGGTCCATTCGCTGGGGCGCCAGGAGTTGGTCACCGCCCGCGCCACGCGCTCAGGGTGCGGCATCATGATCGTGACGCGCCCGTCGGGGGTGGTCAGCCCGGTAATTCCCGACGGTGACCCGTTAGGGTTCGCCGGGTAGCGGGTCGTTGCCTGACCATAATTATCGATGTAACGCAGAGCGACCTGGCTGCTGGACTGCATCCGGCGCAGGTGGGCACTGTCGCGGAACGCGGCCTGACCTTCACCATGGGCCACGGCAATGGGCAGCTGCGAGCCTTCCATACCGGCCAGCAGGATGGAGGGACTTTTTTCCACCCGGACCATGGAGAGGCGCGCCTCGAACTGCTCGGATTCGTTGCGCACAAAGGTGGGCCAGTCTTCCGCGCCGGGGATCAATGACCGAAGCTGGGATAGCATCTGACAGCCGTTGCACACCCCCAGCGAGAAACTGTCGTCACGCTTGAAGAACGCCGCAAACTGCTCACGGGCACGCTCGTTGAACAGCACCGACTTCGCCCAGCCGCCGCCAGCGCCCAAGACATCACCGTAGGAGAAACCGCCGCAGGCGACGAGGCCTTTGAAGTCGTCAAGCGACACCCGCCCTTCCAGGATATCGCTCATATGGACGTCGACAGCGTCAAAACCGGCCTTGTCGAACGCCCAGGCCATTTCCACCTGGCCATTGACGCCTTGCTCGCGTAGCACGGCCATGGCAGGTTTCGCGGTGTTGATAAATGGCGCGCTGATATCGTCGTTGACATCAAAGCTCGGCGAAGCGCTGAGACCGGGGTCACGAACGTCGAGCAGGTTATCGAATTCATTCTTGGCGCACTCAGGATTATCACGCAGCGCCTGCATTCGATAGCTGGTTTCAGACCAGGTGCGCTGGGTGAGCTGGCGGGTGGTTTCGAGTAGCGGCTCTTCGAACAGCGTGACACGGACCTGATCGTCGTAGCGCGGGCGGGCAATCACGCCACAGGTTTCAATACCGGCCACGGCGAACTGGGTCAGCACCTCTTCGGTGTCCTGGCGATTGACCTGGATCACCGCCCCCAGTTCTTCGGAAAACAGCGCGCCAAACGCTTCCACCGGCTCGTCGACCAGCCAGTCGAGCTTGATTTCAAGCCCGGAATGGGCGGCAAAGGCCATCTCCAGCAGCGTCACCAGCAAACCGCCGTCGCTGCGGTCATGGTAGGCCAGCAGCTTGCCATCGCGGTTGAGGCCTTGAATAACCTCGAAGAACGCCTTGATGTCTTCGGCGTCATCCACATCCGGGCACTCATTGCCGACCTGACCGTATACCTGCGCCAGCGCCGAGCCGCCTATCCGGTTCTGACCGTTGCCCAGATCGATCAATATCAGGTCGGATTCGTCCTGCTCCAGATTGATCTGCGGCGTCAGGGTCGCCAGGGCGTCGGTCACGGGTGCGAAGCCGGTGACCACCAGCGACAGCGGCGAGGTAATGGACTTCTCTTCCACCTCCCCCTTGGGATTTTCGGCCTGCCAGGCGGTGCGCATCGACATGGAGTCCTTGCCCACCGGAATGGCAATGCCCAGCGCCGGGCAGAGTTCCATGCCGACCGCGTGCACGGCGTCGTAAAGCGCCTGGTTCTCGCCAGGGTAGTCGGCGGCGCTCATCCAGTTGGCCGACAGCTTGACGTCGCCCAGCTTGGCAATGGGTGCCGCAGCCAGGTTGGTGATCGCCTCGGCCACCGCCAGACGGGCGCTGGCCGCTGGATCGATCAGGGCCACCGGCGGGCGTTCGCCCATGGCCATCGCCTCGCCCGCATGGGTATCGAAACTGGCGGTTGTCACGGCGACATCCGCGACCGGCACCTGCCAGGGGCCGACCATCTGGTCCCGGGCCACCTGCCCAGTGATAGAGCGGTCACCAATGGTAATCAGGAAGCTCTTCGAGGCCACCGTGGGCAGACGCAGGACGCGGTCCAGCGCTTCGCGCAGGTCCAGATTGTCGAGCATCACCCCCGATAGCGTCGGCGACTGGCGGTTAAACTCACGCAGCATCTTGGGCGGCTTGCCGAACAGTACGCTCATCGGCAGGTCAACCGGCCGGGTCTCGAAATGGCCGTCACGCACTTCAAGATGGTGCTGCTCGAGCGCTTCGCCCACCACCGCGTAAGGGCAGCGCTCGCGGGCGCACAGCGCCTCGAACGTCGCCAGGTCGTCGGCCGCCACCGCCAGCACATAGCGCTCCTGGGCTTCATTGCACCAGATTTCCAGCGGGCTCATGCCCGGCTCGGCATTGGGCACCGCACGCAGGTCGAACAATCCACCTCGCCCGCCGTCCTTGACCAGCTCTGGCAGCGCATTGGAAAGCCCGCCAGCACCGACATCGTGAACAAAACGAATAGGGTTATGGTCGCCCATCGCCCAGCAGCGATCGAGCACCTCTTGAGCACGGCGCTCGATTTCCGGGTTTTCCCGCTGCACCGAGGCAAAATCCAGGTCGGCGCTCGACACCCCGGAGGCCATGCTGGAGGCAGCCCCACCACCCAGGCCGATCAGCATCGCCGGGCCGCCCATGACGATGAGCTTACCGCCGACAGGGATGTCACCTTTCTGGACGTGCTGGGCGCGAATATTGCCGTAGCCGCCAGCGATCATGATCGGCTTGTGGAAACCACGCCGCTCGATGCCGTCTTCGCTGAGTACGTCCTGCTCGTAGGTACGGAAGTAGCCCGTCAGGTTGGGTCGGCCAAATTCGTTGTTGAAGGCCGCACCGCCGATCGGGCCATCCAGCATGATCGAAAGCGCTGACTGCATGCGTTCGGGTTTGCCATAGTCGAAGGCTTCCCAGGGCTGAACGAACTCGGGGATACGCAGGTTGGAAACGGTAAAGCCGGACAACCCCGCCTTGGGCTTGCCGCCGATACCGGTCGCCCCTTCGTCGCGAATCTCGCCCCCGGAGCCGGTCGCCGCCCCGGGGAAAGGCGCAATCGCCGTCGGATGGTTATGGGTTTCCACCTTCATCAGGATGTGGATAGGTTCCTGATGGGTGCCGTACAGGGCGCGCTCATCATCCGCGCCGGTCAACGGTGTCGCAAAAAAGCGCCCGGCCTGGCTGCCCTTGATCACCGCCGCGTTGTCACTGTAGGCAGACAGCACGTTGTCCGGCGAGGTCGCAAAGGTGTTCTTGATCATCTTGAACAGCGAGTGATTCTGCGGCTCGCCGTCAATCAGCCAGTCGGCATTGAAGATTTTATGGCGGCAGTGCTCGGAGTTCGCCTGGGCGAACATCATCAGTTCGACATCGCTTGGGTTGCGCTCCAATTCATTGAAGGCCTCGACAAGATAGTCAATCTCGTCATCGGCAAGCGCCAGCCCCAGCTCACGGTTGGCGGTGGCCAGGGCTTCACGGCCGCCGGTCATGATGTCCACGCTACCCAGCGGCGCCGGGTCGTGGTGGGCAAACAGCTTGGCGGCATCCGAGGCATCGGTGAGCACGGTTTCGGTCATACGGTCGTGCAGAAGGGCGGTCAACGCCCTGAGCCCCTCTTCATCCGGCATGGCGGTCATGCTTATCCGGTAATCGACGCCACGCTCTATGCGGCTGACCTGGTGCAAACCACAGTTATGCGCGATATCGGTGGCCTTGGAGGACCAGGGGGACTGAGTACCAATGCGCGGCACCACCAAAAAACGCTGTGCGCCCTTGGGTGGTTCAACCGCTGCTTCATGGCCGTAATCCAACAGCTGCACCAGCCGCTGATGAGCGTCCGCCTCCACCGGCGCGTGATGGTCGATAAAGTGAACGTAGTCGGCGGATAGCGCCTCGACCTCGGGAACACGTTCACGCAGCACCGCTAATAGCCGAGCATGACGGAAGGCAGAAAGGGCGGGCGCGCCTCGCAGTTCGAGCATATCCAGAAGCCTCTAGAGCAGGGAGAATTCGAGCAGGGAAATCACCGGGCCGCCGTGCGGCCTTCTTTTATGACACTAATTAATGCCTATGATACTGGAAAGCGTCGGCCACACGAAATCAACAAGGTGACAGTCTGCCGATGGCTGGGTATCGTGGCAGCTTCTCCCGCGCCGACAAGACACTATGCTGACGCTGATTTGCCGACATTTTCTCGCTTGCTCAAGCTATTACTACGCACTAACGGCCATTGCGCTGCTGGTGATGATGCCGACCTTTTCATTTGTGCCGGAAGGCGAGCACCTGGAGCAGATACGCCAGCGCGACTTCATCACCCTGCATACGCGCAATACGCCGACCACCTATTATGAAGGCCGCCATGGGCCAACTGGCTTCGAGTATGAACTCATGCGGCGGTTTGCCGATCGCCTGGGGGTCAGCCTTAACATCGATGCCAGCCACCACCCCGAGAGCGTGCTACCCGCGGTGCGTGAGAAAGGCGACCTGGGGGCAGCGGCGCTTCCCCTGCTCACCGATACGCCCGGCATTCACTACACCCGGCCGATCATCAACATGCAGCCACTGGTCGTCTACCGTCGCGGACTCAACGGCATCACTGAACCCAGCGACCTCGTCGGCCTGTCGCTGGGCACACTGAGCGGCGCAGGCACAAGCAAGGCATTACGCGAGCTGCAGGAAGACTATCCCGAATTAAGCTGGCGCGAGTCCCACGAGCTGGAGGTCGCCGAGCTACTGGCCCAAATCGAAGATGGCCGTTTCGACGCGGCCGTGATTTTTGAACATCAGTTCCGCATTAACCGGCTGTTTTTTAAAAATGTCGAGCATGGCTTCCCGCTGGGCGATCCGGTTTCGATGGCCTGGGCGGTTCCCAGTGGCCGGGGGTTGGGGTTGCTTAAGGCAGCAAACCGCTTTCTTGAAGACCTTCAACAGACAGGGGCTCTCGACCAACTTGTGGCACGCTATTTCGGCCATGACGATTACCTAGAGTATGTCGGTACACGCACCTTCCTCACCCATCTGGATGCCCGCCTTCCCCGCTTCACCGAGGACTTCAAGCAGGCCGCCGAGAATACCGGCTTCGACTGGAAACTACTTGCCGCCATCGGCTACCAGGAGTCCCACTGGGACCCCGAGGCTGTCTCGCCCACCGGCGTACGCGGCCTGATGATGCTGACTCGCCCTACCGCCAAGGAAATGGACATTGAGAATCGCCGCGACCCAGCGCAAAGCATCGACGGCGGCTCACGCTACCTGCGCAGCATCATGGACCGACTTCCCGACGACATCACCGGAGACGACCGCCTGTTCATGGCAATGGCGGCCTACAACGTTGGTCTGGGGCATCTTTACGATGCCCGTAAAATCGCCGAAATGCGCGACGGTGACCCGGACAGCTGGGCGGATGTGCGCGAGGCGCTGCCCTTGTTGCAACAGCGCGAATGGCATAGCAAGACGCGCCACGGTTACGCGCGGGGCGGAGAGCCCGTCATTTATGTGCGCAACATTCGCCGCTACTACGAAATGATCGAGTACGTTGAACGCAGTCGCCAGCAGTTCTTCCAGCTAGAGCAAACGCCTGTCAACGCAGACCCCCTGTTAATGTTCGAGTTGATACCGCCGCTTGATTAAGTCGAGATCGTAATGCCTCCAACGTTTCGCAACCGCTTTGCGCTGACGCTTGCTATCGCCGTCTTGATGGGGGCGACAACGCTGCTGTGGGTGACGCCGGGAATGACCGCACTGGCATTGTGGTTGCTGGCGCTTGCCCAGTTGGCTTTCATGCGCTGCATCCGAGCACTGGCGTGCCTGCTTGCCGTTGTCGCCTTCGTGATACTCGCCCCGGGCATGCTCAGCTACCTGCTGCCCGAAGCCTGGCTGCCCACCGCCAGTTGGCAACGACTGGCCGAGCGTTTTTTACCGGATGCAACGATTGAAACATTCAGGGCGCCATTACTCACGACAGTCGCCCTGCAACTGACTGCACTCAGTCTAACTCTACAGTTACGTGCACGACTGGGCGCACCGCTATTGAGCGCTTCGGCCGCGCTATTACTCGGCCTGCAAAGCATTGAGCCTGCCCTGCACCCGGGCTTCAAACCCTTGCTCAACTACGCGACGACCTGGCCTGCGTTAACCCTCCACGCGGCCCTGTTAACCGTACAGGTGACACATGCCCTTCCCTACTGGCGAGGCAAGCGGCGCTATTTGGCTGTCACGTTATGGTCAACGCTTGCCGTGGTCGGCTTATCGTTGCTGCTTTGGCAGCAGCTTCACTTGCAGGCCGAACGCGCGCTCTACCAGCGCGCCGAAACCCGCGTGCAAACTCTGGCAACACAGCTCAGCCGCGAGATTACCGCACACCTTGACGCCATGCGCCGCTTTGCGCGCACCTGGGAGCTACAAGCGACGCCGCCCAGCTATGCCCAATGGGTACAGCAGGCAGAAGGTTACCAGCAGGACTTTGGCTATTTGATCAATATGGCTTTCATCACACCTGACAGCGGTATTCGACAGGTATACCCCGCCACCCCCCTTAACCTGAGCACCCTTGGGCTGCGCCTTTTCGACGAACAACCAGCAGGACGTCGCGCGCTGGAGCCTGCATTACGTGGCGAGCGCGAGGGCAGCACCGATATCATCGAGCTACTCCAGGGTGAACGCGGCATGATCCACTATTTGCCCGTCAAAAATGAGCAGCAAAGACCCATAGGCGCAGCGGCCATGGTCGTAAGCTTCCCCCAGTTGGCTGACACCTTATTCAGACAATTGACAGGCGATGAAGGCATTATTCAATGGCACAACGGCGAGCAGGTGCTCGCCGCCTACGGCGATACCAGGCATCCGGGCCCATGGATTTACCACCACCAAGTGATGCTTGGCGATAAAGCACTGACGCTCTCGGATCGGCCGCAACGCGACTACCTACTGGGCCAACTCCCCAGGCTACCCACCTTGAGTCTCGTACTGGGCCTGACCTTTGCCTATCTCGTGTACCTGGTCATCTATAGCTTCAAGCGCCTGGGTGACCAACATCGCGCCATGCTGCAAAGCAACACCTCGCTGCAGCAGGAAATACGCACTCGCAGTCAGTTACAGCGCGAGGTTGAATGGCTGGCCAGCCACGACGAGCTGACAGGCATTCCCAACCGGCGCAACTTTCTCGACCACGTCAGCATGCACCGATCCAAGCGGCCACTCAGCCTGGCGCTGTTTGATATTGACCACTTCAAGTACGTCAACGACCAGTTGGGCCACCTGGTAGGCGACGACTACCTGGCACGCATGGCGTTAATGGGAGAGGCACTGATGGAACTGCATGGCGGTATTTTTGCGCGTTATGGCGGCGAGGAGTTTGTCGCCTTGCTGCCCGGCTTGGACATGGAGGCCGCCCGAAAGCTGGCCGATACGCTGCGCCTGCAGGTCATCGATGCCTGCTTGACCCATGCCGATGGCGAGCCGATCACCCTGAGCGCCGGGGTCGTGAGTGTCACCGACCCTCAACCGTTCGACATGACGCGCTTGATGCAAACCGCCGACAAGGCCCTTTATCGTGCCAAGCGGGAAGGCCGCAATCAGGTCGCCACCGGCAGCATTGATGACTAGGCTACCGGCCTGCCTCGTCCCGCCTGGCGGCAAAAAAAGCTTTTAAGCACCTGCTTGACTGCCCCGCCAGCACCCCGCCCTCGACGTCAATGGCATGATTGAACCACGGCTGCGCCAGCAAATTGGCTTTAGACTCGACCATACCGGTGCGCGGCTCGGCAGCCGCGTAGACCAGGCGGCGCAGACGGGCATGGATCATCGCCCCGACACACATCATGCAAGGCTCCAGCGTCACGAATAACGTACAGCCAGCCAAGCGGTAGTTACCTCGCTGGTGGGCCGCCGCCCGTAGGGCGCGAATCTCTGCATGACCGCTTGGGTCGCAGCTGGATACCGGGGCGTTGCCAGCCTCGCCGATAATCCTGCCGTCGGCGTCAACCACCACGGCCCCCACCGGCACTTCGCCCATCTCAGCCGCCAGATGCGCCTGGTCCAACGCCCGGTGCATGTAAAATTCATCGCTGCGAATCACAGCAAACTCCGTTAAGGTAACAAAACGATCGTATGAACGGCGCCCTTGAGCGCCGCCGAATGAGAGACTACAGGATACCCAGAATGGCAGACGCGCTGAATACGCTGGTCAACTTGCTTGAGCTAGAAGTCCTTGAAGACACCCTTTTTCGCGGCCAAAGCCAGGACCTGGGCTTCCCCCAACTCTACGGCGGGCAAGTACTGGGGCAGGCGCTCGCCGCCGCCAGCCGCACCGTGCCCACCGAGCGCCGCCCGCACTCCCAGCACGGCTATTTTCTTCGCCCCGGGGACCCCCACCGACCGGTGGTCTATCAGGTGGACACCATTCGCGACGGCGGCAGCTTTACCACTCGCCGCGTGACAGCGATTCAGAAGGGCCGCCCGATCTTTTTCTGCAGCGCCTCGTTTCAGAGTCACGAAACAAGCTTCAGTCATCAGCGCGCGATGCCTGAGGTGCCGACACCCGAGGCGTTGATAGAAAGCGGTGATGTCAAACATTCTCGCTTCCCTGGCCACCCGATCGAGTTTTTGCACCTCAAAGGGAACCCGGATCAGTCAGAGCCTGCCGGTCAGTGCCTGTGGTTTCGTCTGGCTGGCAGTCTACCCGATGACGCGGCCCTTCACCGTCACCTGCTCTCCTATGCGTCCGACTTTAACCTGCTGACTACCAGTCTGACGCCCCACGGCATCCGCTATACCGACCCGCAGTTGCGCATTGCAAGCCTGGACCATGCCCTCTGGCTGCATGACGATACCCGCCTGGACGATTGGCTGCTGTACGTTATCGATTCGCCGTGGGCGGGTGGCGCCCGTGGACTTGCCCGGGGGCATATCTACCAGCGGGACGGCCGCCTGGTCGCCTCTACTGCCCAGGAAGGCCTGACACGCTATTCAACCGCCGACTGAACGACCAACGCCCGCGGATAGCGGGCGTTGGCAGTAACAATAGCGGATGGTGGCAATGGGCTATCGGGGCCTATTCGCCGTAAACGTCATTAATCGACTGCAGCGGATAGTGCGCCGGATACGGCTTGCGTGCCACGCCTGAATCCACCGCCGCCTGGGCCACCGCCGAGGAAACCCGCGCCAGCAGTCTTACATCGACGGGCGTGGGAATGATGTACTCGCGGCCAAACTGCATGTCGGCACGCTCGTAGGCATCCAGCACCTCCTGGGGAACCGGCTCGCGGGCCAGGTCCTTGAGGGCATGCACCGCCGCCAGCTTCATGGCTTCATTGATGCGCGTCGCGCGCACGTCAAGCGCGCCGCGAAAGATGAACGGGAAGCCCAGAACGTTATTTACCTGGTTGGGGAAGTCGGAGCGACCGGTCGCCATGATCACATCCGGGCGCGCCTCCCGGGCGACATCGGGATGAATTTCGGGGTCCGGGTTAGTACAGGCGAAAATCACCGGATCCGGCGCCATTGTCTTCACCTGCTCAGCCGACAACAAGCCAGGGCCTGACAAACCGATAAACACATCGGCACCGTCGATGGCGTCATCCAGGGTGCGCATGTCCGTGTCCCGGGCGAACTCGGCCTTGTATTCATTGATGCCTTCGCGATCGCTGTGGATAACCCCGCGACGGTCGAGCATGATCAGGTTTTCCTTGCTCGCCCCACAGGATACCAGTAGCCGCATGCAGGCAATGGCCGCCGCGCCTGCGCCCATGCAAACAATCTTGACGTTGTCGATCGTTTTACCGGCAATGTCCAGCGCGTTCAGCATGCCCGCGGCGGTGACAATCGCCGTGCCATGCTGGTCGTCGTGAAACACGGGGATACTGCAGCGCTCGATCAGCGCCTTTTCGATTTCAAAACATTCAGGCGCCTTGATATCTTCGAGATTGATCCCGCCCCAGGTATCGGCAATGCGCGCCACGGTGTCGATAAACGCCTGAGGGCTTTCCGCATCCACCTCGATATCCACCGAGTTGATACCGGCGAAACACTTGAACAACACGCCCTTGCCTTCCATTACCGGCTTGCTGGCCAACGGCCCCAGGTTGCCCAGCCCGAGAATCGCGCTGCCGTCGGAAATGACCGCGACCAGGTTTCCTTTACCAGTGTAGCGATAGGCATTTTCGGCTTCGCGGGCAATCTCCCTGACCGGCTCGGCCACCCCAGGACTATACGCCAGCGCCAAATCCCGTGCCGTCGCGGTGGGTTTGGTCAACTCCACCGACAGCTTGCCGGGAATCGGCTTAGCGTGATAATCCAAGGCGGCCTGCTTGTTTGCATCGGTCATGGTCAAGGGTCCAGTTACATAGAAAGGAGATAAGTGGTGCCAGAATATAGAAAAACCCCGGCCCGCTCAAGCAAGCGGTAAACCCGGCATGAAAACGGTCGTTTAATCGACTTTTACCTTCATTTCGTAACATTTAAAACATTTTTAATGAAATTTATGCGTAAACGCTTCAACGGTAAGGGTTGTTTCCATTAATGCATTGCAGCATTTATGGAAATTTTTTCCACTTTGTCCCGACACCTGCCTACTATCCATTGCCACGCTGTCGTCACCTAATAAAAAAACCCACGCCTTGGCGTGGGTTTTCGCAAGCCCTGGGGCTTTCGATATGGCGGATCGTAAGATCAGCCGCGCTTGATTGCAGCGCCAAAACGCTTGTTGAAGCGCTCTACACGGCCACCGGTGGTCGCCTGTTTCTGCTTACCGGTGTAGAAAGGGTGGCAGTTGGAGCACACGTCCAGGGAGAAATCCTGACCCGACGTGGAACCCACCTGGAAACTAGCACCGCAGGAACAGTTGGCGGTGACCGTGTTGTAATTCGGATGGATACCTTGTTTCATCTTGAGCCTCATCAGCGGTATGCCGCCACCTGATCTCGTGCCAGGCACCGCATACGGGTTTAAAAAACGACTAACCGGTTAATCGCTCCTTCGTTTAAAGTCAGAGCGGCCGCGTATTCTAGCAAAACTAATGCCGGAGGCCAATTGTCCGACGCTGTTTCCGCCCAGGTGCTCAAAATCGCCCTACCGTCGCCGTTGCGACGCCTGTTCGACTACTTGCCCAGCCGCCAGCCACCGCCCGGTGGCTGGCAGGTCGGTTTGCGGGTCCGCGTTCCGTTCGGCCATCGCGATGTCGTCGGTGTGATCGCTGAACTGGCAGACCACAGCGACCTGCCGCACGCCCAACTGCGCAGCGTCAGCGAAACATTGGACGACGCCCCGCTGCCCGCCGATTGGCTATGGCTTTGCCAGTTCACGGCGCGCTACTACCAGCATAGCCTGGGCGACACCCTGGCCATGGCCATGCCGGCACGGCTACGCCAGGGCCATCCGATGGCCGGACGCACGCAAACACTCTGGCGTGCGTCGGGTACGCCGGACGATGACCGCTTGAGCCGCGCCCCGAAGCAGGCGGCGTTACACGCGCTGCTGCAACAACATCCCCACGGGTTGCCGGGACGCGCGGTCAATGCGCATGGGTTTAGCCGCGACCAGTTACTCGCGCTGGAAAAAAAGGGCCTGGCCGAGGCGCAGGACATTACCCTCACCGCCCCCACGCCTCCCGGCGGCAGCCTGTTGGCAAGCCCTGCGTTGCCGCTTAACCGGGAGCAGGCGACGGCGTTGGCCGCCCTGCATGAAAAACTCGATGATTACCACCCTTGCTTGCTGGAAGGCGTTACCGGCAGCGGCAAGACCGAAGTTTATCTGCAGCTGATCGAGGCGGTGGCGGCCAAGGGCAAGCAGTCGCTGGTGCTGGTACCCGAAATCGGCCTGACGCCGCAGACGCTGGCGCGCTTCAAAAGCCGCTTTCGCGTGCCCGTCGTGGCCTTGCACTCAGGGCTTACCGACCCCGAGCGCCTGGATGTCTGGGAGGCCGCCGCCAGCGGGCGGGCGCTGATCATCATCGGCACCCGCTCGGCGATCTTCACCCCCCTCGCCAACCCTGGTGCGATCATCGTCGACGAAGAGCACGACGGCTCCTACAAGCAGCAGGACGGTTTGCGCTATCACGCCCGGGACCTGGCCGTCGCCCGCGCCCACCGCCATAAAATCCCCCTGTTGCTGGGCAGCGCCACACCGTCTCTGGAAAGTCTGCAGCAGGCGTTGACGGGGACTTACCGGCATTTGCGTCTAACCCAGCGGCCTAGCCGTCACCCGCCCGCCAAACTCGAGCTGGTGGACATGCGCCACCAGCGGCGCCAGGGAGGGCTATTACCGGCCTCCCTCACCGCCATCAAAAACACCCTGGCCGCTGGCAAACAGGTGCTGATCTTCATCAACCGGCGAGGCTTTGCGCCGACAATGGCCTGCCACAGCTGCGGCTGGCTTGCCGAATGCGGCCAGTGTGACGCCCGCATGACCCTGCACCGCCAGCCGCCGCTGCTTGCCTGCCACCACTGCGACAGCCGCCGCGCCCTGCCGGACGCCTGCCCGGAATGCGGCAGTGGCGATTTACGCGCCCTGGGCAGCGGCACGGAACGTACCGAAGAGACCCTGCAAAGCCTGTTCCCCAAGACCACGGTGCAGCGCATCGACCGCGACAGCACGCGGAAAAAGGACAGTTTCGAGCAGATGCTGAAGGAGATCCAGCGCGGCGAACCCTGCCTGCTGGTAGGCACGCAAATGCTCGCCAAGGGCCACCACCTCCCCCATGTGACGCTGGTGGTGGTGGTCAATGCCGACGGCGGGCTCTACGCGGCGGATTTCCGGGCCCTGGAACACAGCGCCCAGCTGCTCGAGCAGGTCGCCGGTCGCGCCGGTCGGGCGGCCCATCCAGGGCGCGTGCTGGTGCAGACCCTGCATCCCGACGACCCACACCTGGGCCAGCTTGCCGAGCACGGCTATGGCACACTGGCGCGCAGCCTGCTGGAAGAGCGCCGCCTCGCGCAGCTGCCGCCATTCTGCTTCATGGCACTGCTACGCATTGAAAGCCCCAAGGAAGACGCCGCGCTTGGCCTGGCCCGGCAGGCCGCCCAGGCCCTGCGCCAATGGCTGTCCAGCAGCGACGCACAAGCCCGCTGCCTGGGACCGGTCCCCGCCCCCATGGAGCGCCGCCAGAACCGTTACCACCTGCAGGTCATGCTGACCGCAGACAAGCGCAGCCAACTGCACGCCGCCGCCAGTTGGTTGACCCAATGGCTGGAAGCCAACCGCGACGCACGCCGGGTCCGCTGGTCGATCGACATTGATCCACAAAGCCTGTCCTAGGCGCCAGCCGACACACCGCTTTGAAACTGCGGCTCAATTGCCGATAATGGGGCACCTTGCCGCTGAATAGCGATGCGTGCATGCCCACGCCGCCACTGATTAACACCCGGATACTTAAATGAAAGACACGATTAGTTCACTGCTCGACGGCGCGGTTTCCGCGCTCAAACACCAAGGCGTGCTGCCCGCTGATCTAGCGCCCACCATCAAGGTGGACCCCACCAAGGACAAGGCCCACGGTGATTACGCCACCAACCTGGCGCTGATGCTGGCCAAACCGGCCGGCATGAAGCCCCGCGAACTGGCCGACGCCCTGGTCGCGGCACTGCCGCCAAGCGACGCCATCCAGAAAACCGAAATTGCCGGTCCCGGGTTCATCAACTTCTTTGCTGCCTCGGACGCCGCCGCGCAAATTGTCGCCCAGGTACTCGACAGCGGGGATGCCTTTGGCCGCAGCCTGATTGGCAGGGGGGAGAAAGTACAGGTCGAGTTTGTCTCCGCCAACCCCACCGGACCATTGCACGTGGGCCATGGCCGTGGCGCTGCGATCGGCGACTGCCTGTGTCGCCTGCTCGATGCCAGCGGCTATGACGTGACCCGCGAGTTCTACTACAACGATGCGGGCGCGCAAATCGACAACCTGGCGCGCTCGGTACAGGCGCGCGCCAAAGGGCTGGGCCCCGAGGATGACAGCTGGCCGGAAGACGGCTATCGCGGCGAATACATCATGGATGTCGCCAGGGATTTCATGGCGGGCAAGACGGTGAGCGCCGACGATCGCGAGGTCACCGCCAATGCCAACGCCGATGACCTTGACGCGATTCAAGCCTTTGCCGTGGCCTGGCTACGCCGGGAGCAGGACCTCGACCTGAAAGCCTTCGGCGTCGAGTTTGACGTCTACTTTCTGGAATCTTCGCTGTATGACGACGGCAAGGTGGACGCCACGGTCGAGAAACTCATTGCCGCAGGCCATACCTATGAAGAAGACGGCGCCATGTGGCTGCGCACCACCGACTTCGGCGATGACAAGGACCGCGTCATGCGCAAGCGGGAAGGCGGCTATACCTACTTCCTGCCCGACGTGGCCTACCATCTCGACAAGTGGCAGCGCGGCTTCACGACGGTGATCAACGAGCAAGGGGCCGACCACCACTCGACCATCACCCGGGTACGCGCCGGGCTACAGGCGCTGAATGTCGGCATCCCCAAAGGTTGGCCGGACTATGTGTTGCACCAGATGGTGATGGTGACCCGTTCCGGCGTCGAGGTAAAACTCTCCAAGCGCGCGGGCAGCTACGTCACCGTCCGCGACCTGATCGACGAAGTGGGCCGCGACGCGACGCGTTTCTTCCTGGCCGCCCGCCGGGCCGACTCGCAACTGACCTTTGATATCGACCTGGCGCGCTCCCAGTCCAACGACAACCCGGTCTACTATATTCAGTATGCCCACGCCCGAGTGTGCAGCATGCTGCGCAAGGCCGAAGCGGCAGAACAGCCTTTCGATCACGACCTTGCCATGGCCAACCTGGCCCTGCTGGACAGCGACCAGGAGCGCGCCGTACTCAACCGCCTGGCCCGCTACCCGGAAGTCATCGAAAACGCCACCCACAATCGCGAACCCCAGCAGGTCGCCCAATACCTGCTCGACCTCGCGGGTGATTTCCATACCTGCTACAACGCCGTCAAGGTCATGGTCGAAGACGACACTCTGCGCAATACGCGCCTGGCGCTGGGCCTTGCCACCCGCCAGGTGCTGCGCAATGGGCTGGATTTAATGGGGGTCAGCGCCCCCGAGGAGATGTAGGCCATGGCGAGCCCGCGTAAAAAGCCCACCCGCCGCGGCGCCACCAGCCAGCGCAAATCGCCCCGCCGCTCAAGTGGTGGGTTCCGCTTGCCCGGCTGGCTATGGGGCCTGGCGGGCATGGCGGCCGGTTTCTTTCTGGCTCAACACCAGCATGGCACCGCCCCCTGGCAGGACACGCCGGATGACGCCGTTCAGACGGCGCCAGAATCAAGCGCCGAGGAGCGGGAAGCACGTGAGGCCGCAAGGGAAACCGAAGACTCGACAGAGCCATCCATGCCGACCTTCGAGTTTTACACCCTGCTGCCTGAAACGGAGGTGATTGCCCCCGGCGTGACCCCGCCTTCCAGCGTTGAGACACCGCCTGCCGCTGAAGCCGAAAGCGACACCGGCGATAGCGATAGCGATACCGTCGACGACCCCATCGCCCAGGTGATCGCGGCCAATATGCGCCCGGAAGAACAGGTCACCACCGCGCAGCAAACGGCCAGTGAAGACGGTGCCCGCTATGTGCTGCAAGCTGCGTCGTTTCGCGAGTTGAGCGATGCCGAACAGCTGCGTCAACGGCTGCGCAATCTGAGCCTGCTGGCACAGATCAGCGAGATCCAGGCCGACGGCAACACCTGGCATCGCGTGCAGGTCGGCCCCTACGAAGATACCCGCGAACTCAATCGCGCCCAGGATTTAATGGCCACCCAAGGCATCGAGCCGCTGCTGATTCAACTGCAGAATTGACAAACTCACTCCCCAATGACGTGCGGGCGGTTGATTTTTTATCGACCGCCCGCACTTTGTTGAGAACTACTTAACGAGGGTCGAACATCGACCCGATCGTCATCGGGAGCAAGCCTCCCCCCAAGGAGTTACCTCCATGACCACCATCGTATCCGTGCGTCGCGGAAACCAAGTCGCCCTGGCGGGTGACGGCCAGGTGTCGCTGGGCAATACCGTGATGAAAGGCAATGCCAGCAAGGTACGCCGCCTCTACCGGGGCAAGGTACTGGCGGGCTTTGCGGGCGGCACCGCCGATGCTTTCACCCTGTTTGAACGCTTTGAAGCCCAGCTTGAAAAATACCAGGGGCACCTCACCAAGGCCGCCGTCGAGCTTGCCAAGGACTGGCGCACCGACCGCGCCCTGCGCCGCCTCGAAGCCCTGTTGGCCGTGGCCGACCACAGTGCGTCGCTGATCATTACCGGCAACGGTGACGTCGTCGAGCCCGAGCGCGGCATCATCGCCATTGGTTCCGGCGGCAACTATGCGCAAGCCAGTGCTCGGGCGCTGCTCGAAAATACCGAACTGGGCGCCCGGGAGATCACCGAAAAATCTCTCGCTATCGCCGGTGACATCTGCGTGTTCACCAATCACCACATCACGCTTGAAGAGCTGAACACCAACGAACGTTGAGGCCCCTTTTATGACCCAGATGACACCCCGCGAAATCGTCCACGCCCTGGATCAATATATTATTGGCCAACAGGATGCCAAACGCGCCGTCGCCATTGCCCTGCGCAACCGCTGGCGCCGCATGCAGCTTGACGATGAGCTGCGCCCGGAGGTCACGCCCAAGAACATCCTGATGATCGGCCCCACCGGCGTGGGTAAAACCGAGATTGCCCGCCGCCTGGCCAAACTGGCGCGTGCGCCGTTCATCAAGGTCGAGGCCACCAAGTTCACCGAGGTGGGCTACGTGGGTCGCGACGTTGAATCGATCATTCGCGACCTGATCGAAGCGGCCATCAAGATGGTCCGCGAACACGCCAAGGAAGAAGTCGCCCACCGGGCCGAGGATGCCGCCGAAGACCGCATTCTGGATGCGCTACTGCCGCCGCCCCGCGGCCAGGAAGACAAGCCGCGCGAGGATAACGGCACCCGCCAGACGTTCCGCAAGAAGCTGCGTGAAGGCGAACTGGACGACAAGGAAATCGATATCGAGATTTCCGCCCAGGGTCAGGGTATCGACATCATGACGCCCCCCGGCATGGAAGAGATGACCAGCCAGTTGCAGAGCCTGTTTTCCAACATGGGCCAGCAGAAGCGCGAGACACGCCGCGTCAAGGTCAGGGAAGCCTTCGGCCTGCTGCGCGACGAAGAGGCCAGCAAGCTGGTCAACGAGGAAGAGATCAAGGCTCGCGCCGTGGAAGCGGTCGAGCAGCACGGTATCGTTTTCCTGGATGAAATCGACAAGGTCGCCAAGGGCAGCGGCCAGTCGAGCGGCGGCGACGTCTCTCGCGAGGGTGTGCAGCGCGACTTGCTGCCGCTTATCGAAGGGTCGACCGTCTCGACCAAGTACGGCATGGTCAAGACCGACCATATCCTGTTTATCGCCTCCGGTGCCTTCCATCTGTCGCGGCCGTCGGACCTGATCCCCGAGCTGCAGGGCCGCCTGCCCATCCGCGTCGAGCTGGATGCGCTGACCCCCGGCGACTTCAAACGCATCCTGACCGAACCGTCGGCGTCGCTGACCAGGCAATACACGGCCCTGCTGGCCACCGAAGGGCTGGACATCGAGTTCACCCAGGACGGTATCGAGCGCATCGCCGAAATTTCCTGGCAGGTCAACGAAGGTACCGAGAACATCGGCGCGCGTCGCCTGCATACCGTCATGGAGCGACTACTGGAAGAGGCCTCGTTCAAGGGCGGCGACATGGAAAGCCCGCTACTGATCGATGCCGATTACGTGAATGCCCAACTCGGAGAGCTAGCCGTAGACGAAGACCTGTCGCGCTATATTCTGTAACCTGTTGGCTCGGCAGGGATGCCGAGCCTTGGCGCGCCACCCCTGGCCGCCGACACCCAGCCGCTTTTGAGGTGTATCATGACTGCTCCCACGCCCACCCGCGTTCACTATCACAAGTCGACCCGCGAGCTTGAGCTCGGCTACGCCAATGGCGAAAGCTATCGCCTGCCGGTGGAACTGCTGCGGGTTTACTCGCCCTCTGCCGAGGTACGCGGCCATGGCGGCGACACCGCCGTGCTGCAGGTCGGCAAAAAGGATGTAGGGCTGCAAAACATCACCCCGGCAGGCAACTACGCGCTCAAACTGCACTTTGACGACGGCCACGACAGCGGCCTGTTCAGCTGGAACTACCTCTATGATCTGGCCCAGCATCAAACGGCCTACTGGGAAAACTACCTGCAACGGCTGGAGGAGGCCGGAGCCTCCCGCGAGCCTGCCAGTATCCAGTTCAAACAGCTGTGACGTAACGCCCCAGAGCAAACGCAGACAAGTCGGGGCGGACAAGGCTACAATGTCGTCAACCTTATCAATGCGGCGACCGCTGGGTCGACGCTCATCGCCTCGAACGCTGGAGCCAGAGCCCCATGAGCCCCACGGATAAACGCACGACCGATTTTGGTTATCAGGAAGTGCCTCTCGACGAAAAAGCCTCTCGGGTAGCCGACGTTTTCCACTCGGTCGCCGCACGTTACGACGTCATGAACGACCTGATGTCGATGGGCATTCATCGTGTCTGGAAACGCCTCACCATCGAGCGCGCCGGCGTTCGGCCGGGCCACCAGGTGCTCGATATCGCGGGCGGCACCGGTGATCTGACACTTAAGTTTTCCCGCCTGGTCGGCCCGCGGGGCAAAGTCGTGCTCGCCGATATCAACGCCTCCATGCTCAATGTGGGTCGCGACAAGCTGATGGACAACGGCGTGGGCAGTAACGTCGAGTATGTGCAGGCCAATGCCGAATGCCTGCCGTTTCCCGACAACAGCTTTGACTGCATCACCATCGCGTTTGGCTTGCGTAATGTCACCGACAAGGACGCCGCGCTACGTTCCATGGCACGGGTCCTCAAACCCGGCGGCCGCCTGCTGGTGCTGGAGTTCTCCAAACCCAACAACCCGCTGCTGACCAAGGCCTACGACGAATATTCTTTCCGCCTGTTGCCGAAAATGGGCGAATGGGTGGCAGGCGACGGCGAAAGCTACCGCTATCTGGCGGAATCGATTCGTATGCATCCCGACCAGGAAACGCTGAAAAGCATGATGGAAGACGCCGGTCTGGAGCGGGTGGAGTACACCAATTTAACCGGCGGCATCGTGGCACTGCACCGCGGCATCAAGCTATGACACCAACCACCGAGAGGTCAGCATGCTGCTAACCCCGACCCTGCTGCTGGCCGGATGTGAACGCACGCTGAACGCCCTGCTTGCCCGTGACCCGGCGTCACCCGCGCGGCTTGCCAGACTTTCGGGGAGTCGCCTGCTGGTGCGTTTTGAACAGCCCAGGCTCGCCCTGGTGCTTCATTATCACGACGCCGGGATCGACCTGCTGCGCGCTGACGATCTCGATGACCGCCACGCTGATGCCGTCGTGGAACTAACCCCGGAAACCCTGTCAGCCTGGCTTGGCGGCACGTCGGTCGAGCAGCTGATGTTTGAAGGCAAGCTGGCGATACGCGGCCAGGTGCATTTACTGGAAGCGACGCGCACGCTGCTCCTCGACCTGGATCTCGACTGGGAAAACGAACTGGCACGTTGGTTGGGGGATACGCCTGCCCACTCGCTGGCCGAGGGCGTGCGGCGAGCGGCTGACTGGGGTCTGCGTACCAGGGACGAGCTGGTGCAGGACGTCGCCGAGTACGTGTTTGAAGAAGCCCGCCTGCTGCCCGGCCGCCAGCAACGTGATGTATTACGCGACCAGTTGACCGCCCTCGAGGTGGCGACTGACCGCCTGGAGGCCCGATTCAAGCGCCTCGACCGACGGCTGCGAGCAGGAGCGCGCCAATGAGTTTGCGGCTGTTTCGCATCAGTTGGGTGATCGCCCGCTACCGTCTGGATACGCTCCTGCCGCTTGATCGCCTGCCCTGGTGGCTGCGCTTCCTGTTGTGGTTCTCGCCGCTACGCCTGCTGCCCATCGGCCAGCGTTCCCGTGGCGAGCGACTTCGCCTCGCGCTGGAAACGCTGGGGCCGATTTTTATCAAATTCGGCCAGATGCTTTCCACCCGCCGCGACCTGTTGCCCGAAGACATCGCCGACGAACTCAGGCGCTTGCAGGACCAGGTGCCGCCCTTTCCGGGTGAACACGCCGTGACCCGGGTGGAAAAAGAACTCGACATGTCGCTCAGCGATGCCTTTGCGTTCTTCGACCCGGCGCCTCTGGCCTCGGCTTCCATTGCGCAGGTTCATGTCGCCCAACTGCATAGCGGCGAAGACGTGGTGGTCAAGATCATTCGCCCGGGCATCGACCGCATCATGCGTCAGGACATGGCGCTGATGTACCAGGTAGCCAAGTTGCTCGCCAAGGTGCCCGAAGCGCGCCGCCTGCGCCCGGTGGAAGTCATCAGGGACTACGAGTCCACGCTGTTCGACGAGCTTGACCTGTACAAGGAAGCCGCCAACACCTCGCAACTCAAGCGCAACTTCAAAGACTCCCCGCTGCTGTTCGTACCGACCATCTACTGGCCGTTCACCCGCCGCCACGTCATGGTTCAGGAACGTATTCGCGGCGTGCCCGTTGCCGACCTGGACACCCTCAAGGCCAACGGCACCAACCTTAAGAAACTCGCCGAACGCGGCGTGGAAATCTTCTTTACCCAGGTATTTCGCGACAATTTCTTCCATGCCGACATGCACCCCGGCAATATCTTCGTCAACTGCGATAACCCGGAAGATCCGCAATATATCGCCATTGACTGCGGCATTGTCGGCAGCCTGACCCGGGAAGACCAGGATTACCTGGCCCGCAACCTGCTGGCGTTTTTCCATCAGGATTATTACGAAGTCGCCGCGCTGCACATTGAGTCCGGCTGGGTGGGCGAAAACACCCGCGCCAACGAGTTTGCAGCGGCGATTCGCACGGTGTGCGAACCGATTCTGGAAAAACCGTTGAAAGATATATCCTTCGGCCAGGTCCTGCTGGGGCTGTTCCAGACCGCACGGCGCTTTAATATGGAAGTACAGCCCCAACTGGTACTGTTGCAGAAAACCCTGCTCAATATCGAGGGCCTGGGTCGGCAACTTTACCCTGATCTGGACCTGTGGAGCACGGCCAAGCCCTATCTCGAGCAGTGGATGAAAGAACGGGCAGGTGTCGGCGGCCTATGGCGCTCGCTGAAACGCCAGGCACCCGAACTGTCGCACCAGTTACCCGAGCTACCGGTACTGGCACATCAGGCGCTCAGCCGCATGGAGCACGAGCACCGCCAGCGTCACCAGCAGACCTCTGCCATCAGCGACATGCGACAGCAAATGGCTCGCCAGGGCAAACGCCAGCATCGCCTGCGTATTGGCCTGGTGCTGTTGGGCCTGGCACTGGCCTGGCAGCCCCTGAGCCAATGGGCAGGCAGTCAGCAATGGCCGGTGCTGGTGGCCGCCGCCATCGGTTTGCTGCTGCTGGTATGGCAATAGTTCAAGAACCCGAGGATCCCCATGGACACGACGCCTTCCACCCCCAATAATGCACCTGTGCTTGATGCGCTCGCCGACGTATTACGCGAGCGTCGTCACGCGTCGCCGGACGATTCGTATGTTGCCTCCTTGCATTACAAGGGATTGAACAAGATACTCGAAAAACTCGGCGAGGAAGCCACCGAAACACTGCTCGCCGCCAAAGACGCCGAACATGGCAGCGTTGACGAACGACAGGCACTGGTCGCCGAAACCGCCGACCTATGGTTTCATAGCCTGGTGATGCTGTCGCATCTGGACCTGGATCATCAGGATGTACTCAACGAATTGGCGCGCCGTTTCGGCATTTCCGGCCACGACGAAAAAGCGGCACGCCCACAATAGCTTTCAGGCTTTACAACACAGCCCCATCACGAGGACACGCATATGTTAGGTGGTATCAGTATTTGGCAGTTGCTGATTGTACTAGGCATCATCATCCTGGTTTTCGGCACCAAAAAGCTACGCAACGTCGGTACCGACCTGGGCGGTGCGGTAAAAGGCTTCAAGAAAGCCGTACATGAGGACGAGAAGGACGCCGACAAGAAGGAAGACGACCAGCCCCAGGCGAAAGTTCGTCACGATGAGGCCGGTAACACTTACGACGTTCAGGCTGAAGAGAAAGAAAAGCAGGCAGCTGATAATCACGACGAGCGCAAATAAGCCATGTTCGATTTTGGCTTTTTTGAAATTCTGGTCATTGGCGTTGTCGGGCTACTGGTACTGGGTCCGGAACGCCTGCCGCGCGCGGCACGCACGGTGGGCCTTTGGGTCGGCAAGATCAAGCGCACCGTCTCGGGCATGCAGCGCGAAATCAGCGCCCAGCTCGAAGCGGAAGATCTGCGTAAAACGCTCTCCGACCAGCAGAAAAAGCTCGATGACAGCCTTCGTAAAGCCAAGCATGACGTAGAACGGATAGCGGACGACCCCGAAAAGTCAACGCCACCCTCCAGCGATACATCGGAAGCGACGGAAAAGCGTGCCACCAGTGCCGCCTCGCATCTGGATGAAGCGCTGGAAACCGTCCGTGAGAAAGCACCCGCGTCGGCCGACGCCGAGTCATCTACCAAGGACAGCAAGCACCCATGAGTACCTCTGGTGATTCGCAGGAGCCCAACAATGATCAGAAACAAGCGCCGTTAATCGAGCACCTGATCGAGCTACGCTCGCGACTGATGCGGGCCGTTATCGCGATTCTGGTGATCTTTCTCGGGCTTTATGCGTTCTCGAACGACATCTATCTTTTCGTGGCAGAACCGCTGATGGCGCTGCTGCCCCCGGGGTCGCAAATGATCGCGACCGAAGTGGCCTCCCCCTTTCTTGCGCCGTTCAAACTGACGTTGGTGACCGCGCTATTCATTGCGGTGCCGTTCGTGCTGCACCAGGCCTGGTCGTTTATCGCACCGGGGCTTTACGATAACGAGAAAGCACTGGCAATTCCGATCCTGGTCTCCAGCATTCTGCTGTTCTATGCCGGGGCGGCGTTTGCGTATTACGTGGTGTTTCCGCTGCTGTTTGCGTTTTTCACCCAGGCAGGGCCGGAAAACATCACGGTCATGACGGATATCAATCAGTACCTGAACTTCGTGCTCAAGCTGTTCTTTGCCTTTGGCGTGGCGTTTGAAATTCCGGTCGCCACCTTTTTGCTGATTCTATCCGGCGCCACCACGGTCGAAAGCCTCTCCCAAAAACGCCCGTATATTATCCTGGGCTGTTTCGTGATTGGCATGGTGCTTACTCCCCCCGACGTTATCTCGCAAAGCCTGCTGGCCATTCCCATGTACCTGCTTTACGAGGTTGGCCTGCTGTTTGGCCGTCTGGTCCGCAAGCGGCGTGCTGAAAAAGCCGCCGAAGAGCCAGGCGAGGAATAAAATAACCTATTCCTCGCCTGGCTCTTCGGCGAATAAAACACCCCGCCGCTGCCTGAGGGCAGTGGCGGGTCAGTCTATAAAGCTATCCGGCAGGGCATGGCCCCAACGGATCAGCCCATCATGTCATCAATCCGATCAACCAGCTTGAAAATGCCGGTGGCGGCTTCGCTGATCCGCGTTGCCAGCATGTAGGCAGGCGTGGTGACCACACGGTGCTCCAGGTCGACCACGATATCCTCGACGCTACAGCTGCGGTGCAGGCCGCCCATGGCACTGATGGCACCGGATACGCCAGGGTCATTACCCACCGTCACGGCAATGCCATCACCCAGTAAACGCGTCGCCAACACCGGTGCAATACAGATCAGGCCGATCGGCTTGGCATCTTCGCGAAAGCCTGACAGCACCTCCTTGAACGATTCCAATACCTCCATGCTGTCACCGGCACTGGCGAAATCCGACAGGTTCTTGGCCACCCCGAAGCCGCCGGGCACAATCACGGCGTCGAATTCGTCAGCCGCCAGCTCGGTCAGCGGGCTGACGTCACCGCGCGCCAACCGAGCGGACTCCACCAGCACGTTGCGGCGTTCGTCGGTGCTGGCCTCCTGGGTGTGGTGATTGACCACATGGTGCTGCTCGATATCCGGGGCAAAACAACGATATCCTATCCCCAACTGGTCCAAGCGCAGTAGCGTCAGGGTGGTTTCGTAAATTTCCGACCCGTCGTATACACCGCAGCCAGCAAGAATCACTGCTACCTGTTTGGTCATGCTTTTCTCCTTGTGCAGGGCCTGCTCGTTCAGCAGCATTTGCGCCACTTTAGTCAGTCTTTAAGCGCACCACAAGACGGCTTTCGATGCAGGTCAGGGCTGATATACTCAGTCAAGGGCGGCCGATAGCCTCATTTTTGAGTTTTTGTGGAGAATACCGTTGAGTACACCTACCCCTCGTCACTTTCCCGCGACGCGTCTGCGACGCATGCGTCGCGACGATTTCTCCCGCCGTTTAATGCGCGAATCAACGCTGACGACCGGCGATCTTATTCTGCCGGTCTTCGTTCTGGAAGGCAGCCAGCAGCGCGAGGCTATCGCCTCCATGCCAGGCGTTGAGCGGCTATCCATTGACCTCTTGATCGAGCAGGCACGCGAGGCATACGCCCTGGGCATTCCCGCGATTGCGCTGTTCCCGGTCGTCGGCGGCGAACAGAAAACCGAGTTTGCCGAAGAGGCGTACAACGCCAATGGCCTGGTACAGCGCAGCGTGCGCGCACTCAAAGAGGCGCTCCCGGAACTGGGTATCATCACCGACGTCGCCCTGGACCCGTATACCATCCACGGTCAGGACGGCATTATCGACGAAAACGGCTACGTGCTTAACGACCGCACCGTCGACACCCTGCTCAAACAAGCGCTCTCCCATGCCGAAGCCGGTGCCGATGTCGTAGCCCCCTCCGACATGATGGATGGGCGTATCAGCGCTATCCGCCAGGTGCTTGAACAGGAGCATCTGCACAACGTGCGCATCATGGCTTACAGCGCCAAGTATGCCTCGCACTACTACGGCCCCTTCCGCGACGCCGTTGGCTCCTCCGCCAACCTGGGCAAGGCCGACAAGCGGACTTACCAGATGGACCCGGCCAACAGCGACGAGGCGCTTCATGAGGTGGCGATGGACCTTGCCGAGGGCGCTGATATGGTCATGGTCAAACCGGGTATGCCATACCTGGACGTTGTCAGACGCGTCAAAAGCGAATTACGCGTGCCCACCTACGCCTACCAGGTGAGCGGCGAATACGCGATGCATCGCGCCGCTTTCGACAATGGCTGGCTGGATGCCGACACGGTCATCCTGGAGTCCCTGATGTGTTTCAAGCGCGCCGGGGCTGACGGTATTCTGAGCTATTTTGCCCTTGACGCCGCACGACTGCTGACGAATACGCGTTGATCCTGGGTGGCTGAGACCGACATGGCCTAGATGACAATGCCGTGACACGTCTTTGTCATCTTCCTCCGCCATACTGCGTTAACAAATGCGTATCAGGCAGTGATATGCTCAGAGACGACTAACGCCGGAGGCAGCTACCATGGACGACCAGGTCACCGATAACTCGCCCTATCCGCGCCATGACCATGACGGTAGCGACAGTGAGATGTCCACGCTTCGCGTCAACCGCACGCCCACGGGCGTTCAGGCCCGCGAAGCGCTGCCTGAGACCGATCTGGACGACCCGCAGCTTTACTTCAATCGCGAGCTCTCCCACCTGCAGTTCAATATCCGTGTGCTGGAGCAGGCGCTGGATGAAGCACACCCGCTGCTCAACCGATTGATGTTCTTGCTGATTTTTTCATCCAACATGGATGAGTTCTTTGAAATTCGTGTGGCCGGACTCAAGCACCAGATTGCCCTGGGTGACGATACAACGGGTGCCGACGGGCGGCTGCCAAGGGCGGTGCTGGCCGAAATTTCCGACATTGCCCACGCGCAAATCGTCCGTCAGTATCAGATTCTCAACGATACGTTGTTGCCTGCTCTAGAAGCGCAGGGGCTAAGATTCCGCCGCCGCGATCAATGGACCAAGGCGCAAAAAGACTGGGTCCAAGAGCTGTTCAACAACGACATCATGCCGGTCATCAGCCCCATCGGGCTGGACCCCTCGCATCCCTTTCCGCGGCTGGTGAACAAAAGCCTCAACTTTATCGTCGAGCTGGAGGGCAAGGATGCCTTCGGACGCGCCGGGGGGATGGCGATTCTCCCCGCGCCCCGCTCGCTGCCACGCCTCATGGCGCTTCCCAAGCATCTGTGTAGCGAGGGCTATACCGAGTACGTGTTCCTGTCGTCGATGATTCATGCCCATGCCGAAGAACTGTTTCCCGGCATGAAGGTGCGCGGTTGCTACCAGTTCCGCCTGACACGCAACGCCGACATGAGCGTCGACCCGGAAGAGGTCTCCGACCTGGCCTCCGCGCTGCGTGGCGAACTCTTGGCTCGCCGCTATGGCAGTGGCGTACGCCTGGAAGTGGCCGATAACTGCCCGGACGACCTGACCAACTTCCTGCTGCGCCAGTTCAGCCTTGAAGCTGACGACCTGTACCGTGTGCAAGGCCCGGTCAACCTGACCCGGATGATGGCCGTGCTAGGCGATGTTGACCGGCCGGAACTGCTTTACCGGCCATACACGCCTGGGATCCCCAAAGCCCTGAAAGGCGGCAGCCTGTTTGATGCCATCGCCAAGCAGGACGTGCTGCTGCACCACCCTTTCCAGTCGTTTTCGCCAATCGAGGACCTGCTCAGCGAAGCAGCCCGCGACCCGTATGTGCTGGCCATCAAACAGACGCTCTACCGTACCGGCGCCGATTCGCCGATTGTCAGCGCACTGGTGGACGCGGCCAGTCAGGGCAAGGAAGTCACCGTGGTGATCGAGCTGCGCGCGCGCTTTGACGAAGCCGATAATCTGCAGCTGGCATCGCGCCTTCAGGAAGCCGGTGCCATCGTGATTTACGGCATCATGGCATACAAGACGCATGCCAAGATGCTGCACATTGTGCGCCGCGAGCATGGTGAGCTCCGCCACTACGCGCATCTGGGTACCGGTAACTACCATTCGAAGACCGCCAAGCTGTACACCGACTACAGCCTGTTGACCGCCAACAAGGCGCTTTGCGCCGACGTTCACCGGGTGTTTCAGCAGCTGTCGGGGATGGGTCGCGCGCGCAAGATCGACACGCTGCTCCACGCGCCGTTTACCCTGCACGAACGGCTCATGGAAATGATCGACCGTGAAGCCCAGGTCGCCCGCAAGGGCAAGCGGGCCCATATCATTATCAAGTGCAATTCGCTCACCGAGCCGAAACTGATCAAGGCGCTTTATCGCGCCTCCCAGGCGGGTGTGGAATGCGACCTGATCATCCGTGGCATGTGCTGCCTTAAGCCCGGCGTGCCGGGGGTGTCGGACAATATCCGTGTCCGCTCGATCATTGGCCGCTTTCTGGAACACACGCGGGTTTTCCACTTCCACAACGACGGCAAGCCGGAGATCTGGTGTTCGAGTGCCGACTTCATGTCGCGCAACATGTTCCACCGGGTGGAAACCTGCTTTCCGCTGCTGGATAAAAAGCTGGCCACGCGGGTGCGCAAGGACCTGGAAACCTACCTGGTCGACAACTGCCAGAGCTGGCTGCTGCAGAGCGACGGCAGCTACCACCTGCAAGACCCTGGCAGCGGGGATGCCATCAGCGCCCAGGAAACCCTGCTCTACGCCTACGCCAGCAAAAGCTAGCCATGCCCGGAGCAAAAACCCCGGTACCAGACCGGGGGATTAAAGGTCCGTTTACGTATAGCGCTGACGCACCTGTTGGGCGGCCTCGACCATATTGGCCAGGGCCGGTTCCACCTCGGCCCAGGTACGGGTTTTCAGGCCGCAGTCCGGGTTGACCCACAGCCGCTCGGCAGGCATCTTTTCCAGCGCCTTTTCGAGCAAATCGACCATCCACGCCACGTCGGGAATATTCGGCGTGTGGATATCGTAAACACCTGGCCCCATTTCATTGGGGTAGGCAAAGTCCTGAAAGGCGTCCAGTAATTCCATGTTCGAGCGTGACGTTTCGATGGTGATCACGTCGGCATCCAGCGCCGCAATCGCGCCAATGATGTCGTTGAACTCCGAATAGCACATATGAGTGTGAATCTGCGTGCTGTCGTCGACGACTGAAGCAGTTAACCGGAAACACGCCACTGCCCAGTCCAGGTAGTCCTGCCATTCCTGCTGGCGTAGCGGCAAGCCTTCGCGCAGGGCGGGCTCGTCGATTTGAATGATCCGAATACCGGCGCGCTCCAGATCCTGCACTTCGTCGCGCAGCGCGAGGGCAATCTGCCGACAGGTGGTGTCCCGCGGCTGATCATCGCGCACAAAGGACCACTGCAGGATGGTTACCGGGCCGGTCAGCATGCCTTTCATGGGCTTGTCGGTGAGCGTTTGCGCATACGTGCTCCAGCGCACGGTCATGGCGTCCGGACGGGTCACGTCACCAAAAATGATCGGCGGCTTGACGCACCGCGAGCCGTAGCTTTGCACCCAGCCAAAGCGGGTAAAGGCAAAGCCGTCCAGCTGTTCGCCAAAGTATTCCACCATGTCGTTGCGTTCGGCCTCACCGTGTACCAGTACATCGAGACCCAATGCTTCCTGGCGCTCGACCGCGTAGGCAATGTCCGAACGCATGCGCGCCTCGTAGTCAGACTGGCTTATCTCACCCGCTTTAAAGGCGCGACGCGCCGCTCGGATAGCGGGGGTTTGCGGGAAGGAGCCAATCGTCGTGGTCGGCAACAGGGGCAGGTTCAGGGCACGCCGCTGGGCCACGGCACGCTCGGCATAGGGGGCATGGCGCTGTCTGTCTTCGGCCGTGATGGCAGCAACCCGGGCACTGACAGCAGGCCGATGAATGCGTCCTGATTCGCGCCGCTCATCCAACGCCTGCGTTGCTGCCTTCAAGCGCTGCTCATCAAGATCGGTGGCGCGATTATCGATCAGCCGGGCCAGGCAAACCACCTCGTCGAGCTTTTGACGGGCAAAGGCCAGCCAACTGACTAATGCCTCATCAAGGTCTTTTTCCTGGGCCAGATCCACAGGCACGTGCAGCAGCGAACAGCTTGGCGCCAGCCAGAGCCGCTTACCCAGGCGAACCTTGAGCGGCAGCAGGCGTTCGCGCAGCGCGGCAAGGTCGGCACGCCAGATATTGCGGCCATCGACAAACCCCACCGATAGCACCTGGTGAGGGCTCAGTCGATCAATCACGCTGTCTACCTGTTGAGGCGCGCAGACGGCGTCAATGTGCAGCCCATCCACCGGCAGCCGGGTCGCCACCGACAGGTTGTCACCCAGACCACCAAAGTAACTGGCCACCATCAGCTTCAAGGGAGCGGACTGCAAGCGGTGATAGGCGCGCTCAAAGGCCTGCTGCCAGGCAGGGGGCAAGTCCTGCACCAGCGCCGGTTCATCCAGTTGAACCCACTCGACGCCCTGAGTGGCAAGGCGTGCCAGCACTTCGCAGTAAACGTCCAGAACGCTGTCCAGCAGCGTCAACCGGTCCAGCTCGCCGCTTGGGGATTTACCCAGCCAAAGCCAGGTGAGCGGTCCGGTCAGGGTCACCTTGGGGGTAAATCCCGCGGTCAGTGCCTCGTCGACTTCGTCGAACAGTCGGTTGGAGGCCAGGGTAAAGCGCTGCCCTTGGTGCAGCTCCGGGACCAGATAATGGTAGTTGGTATCAAAGTATTTGGTCATTTCACAGGCAGCCGCCGGTTCGCCGCTGGGCGCCCGCCCCCGTGCCATGCGAAAGGTGGTATCCAGGTCAACGTCACCCGCCGCGATTTCCTGTGCCGCCTTGAAGCGCTCGGGCACCGCGCCTAGCAGTACCGAGACATTGAGTACCTGGTCGTAAAACGCGAAATCCCCCACGCTGACCAGATCGAGCCCCGCCGCCCGCTGGGCTTGCCAATGGCGCAAACGCAAGTCGCGGCCGGTCTGTTCAAGCGCTTCGCGGGAACACTCGCCCTGCCAGTAGGCTTCGGTGGCTTTTTTAAGCTCGCGCTGGGCACCAATTCGGGGATAGCCGAGGATATGAGAAACTGTCATGATGAAACCTTGCAACGTGAATGATTTCACTTAGTCTGGGCATCCACAAAAAGTGAATCAAACTAAAGTTTCTAATACTGAGAATGAAAAAATTTCACCATGATTGAATTACGCCACTTGCGCACCCTGCTGGCGCTGCGTGAGACAGGGTCTCTGGTAGAAGCCGCCGAGCGGGTCCACCTCACCCAGTCTGCGCTGTCCCATCAGTTGAAGGACCTTGAGAGCCGAGTGGATAGCCCGCTGTTCATGCGCAAGACCCGGCCGGTTGAGTTCACCCGCGCCGGACTGCGTCTACTGGCCCTCGCCGACCAGATTCTGCCCGAAGTCCGCAAGGCAGAGCGCGACCTGGCCCGCATGGCCGGGACCGAAATGGGCAGGCTGCACATGGCCATTGAGTGCCACAGCTGCTTCCAGTGGCTGATGCCCACGGTGGACTACTTTCGCGATCACTGGCCCGAGGTCGAGATCGATATCCCCAGCGGCCACCATTTTGACCCGCTACCCGCGCTGGCGCGCGAACAGCTCGATCTGGTGATCACGGCGGATCCGCAGCCCATCGAGGGGATTCACTATGCGCCGCTGTTCCGCTATGAAGGATTGCTTGCGGTTGCCCGGCAGCATCCGCTTGCCAGCCAGGGCTTCGTGACGCCCGAGGCACTTGCCGATGAAACCCTGATCACCTACCCGGTCGAGCAGTCACGGCTTGACGTCTTTAGCCAATTTCTGACACCCGCCAATGTGCGCCCCCGGGAAATCCGCACCGCCGAGCTGACGATCATGATGATGCAGCTTGTCGCCAGCGGCCGTGGTGTCTGCGCGCTGCCTAACTGGGCGCTCTCGGAGTACCTGGAACGCGACTATGTAAGTGCCGTCAAGCTTGGCGAGCAGGGGGTGTGGAGTACGCTGTATGCCGCCGTCCGCGAGGAAACGCTGGAAGCACCATGGATGCAGGATTTTTTACGCACCGCACAGGAAACGTCGTTTGCCGTCCTCAACGGCATCAAACCGGCGACTCGCGACGCGGAATCAGTAGCGTAAACCGCGCGCCGCCCAGGGAAGGACTGGTATCCACGGTGACGCTACCGCCGTGGCCTGCCATGACTTTTTGCACAATGGACAGCCCCAGCCCGTAGCCTCCCGAACTGCGCGCACGGCTATCGTCCAGGCGGGCGAAAGGTTTGAACACGTCGGCCCGCGCATCGGCTGGAATCCCCGGCCCATCGTCCTCCACATCAATACGTACCAGGTGGGGTTCATCCCAAAGCCCAATCACCACCCTGGACTGACCATGGCGACAGGCATTACTGACCAGGTTCTGCAAGGCGCGCTGAAGATAGCGAGGCTCCGCCAGCAGCTCGATGTCAGGCCCCGGCGCCAGCGTTATCGCCAAGCCTTCATGGAGCGGCGAAAGCGCGTCGATCACCCGCTCGGCCATCGCCCGGCATTCCACCAGCGAGGTTTCCAGCTCGGCACCGTTGACCGTCTCCCCCCCCAGCCGGGCATAGGTGAGAATTTCATCGATCAGCTCATCCAGCTCGGCAATATCGGTATCGATACCCTGAAGCTGGCGCCGTATCGCGGGCTGGTCGGTCATGTCCTCGACCATTTGCACGGCAAACCGGATCCGGGCTACCGGCGTTCGCAGCTCGTGTGACACGGCGCGAATCATCTCCTGCTGGCCGCGCAACAGCGACTGCACCTGATTGGCCATGCCGTTGAAGGCCATGCCAAGGCGCCCCAGAAAGTCGCCGCTTTCGACCTTGACGCGGGTTTCCAGGCGGCCGCTGGCAATCCTTGTCGCCGCCAGTTCGAGACGCGCCATGCGCGATTCGATACTGCGCATCACCAGGTAGATAATCAGCGCCAGCACGACCATCAGGGCCATCAATAACGGCAGGTGAAGATTGAGCGGCAGGTCAGAGCCCCCGGCGGCAGGGCCTGCTTCAAGCCATTGGGAACCGTCGGGCAGTTGATAGACGAAACTGATCGACAGCTGCTCACCGCGTAATCGCGTGACCACCTCGCCGCGATCGAGCTGGCGACGCTGCGCATCACTCAACGCAGCAGGCGGGCGGTCGGTCAGCGAAAGTGGCCAGCTACCCTGCTCCAGTGCACCCAGCCGCTCACGGCGTTCGCTACCGCCAAGCGGTGAAAGCCAGGCACCAAGCATCTCTATGGTGGCGTGCCACTGTCGCTCGCTCCAGTAAGGGAAGTCGGCCTGTAACAGCCAGGGTTGGTCAGGCAGACGGCGCTGTAATCGCCAGGGGGAGGTCGCCACCAGTACTTTCCCCCGCTCCAGGCGGGCACGCTCGAAATAGCTCAGGGATGCATCTTCCAGCGGCACAAGGGTCAACTGCATATCGAGCAGCTCGGCCCAACCCGCCAGCCTCGCCTGGCGTTCACGGGGCGTACTGTCGGCGAGTTGCTGGGCCATTAACGACATCGGCAGCGCCGCTAATGCCTCGCGATGGTCCTCACGGCTGACCTGCTCGATAAAGGCGCGCCCACCCAGGGCAATTAAAAACACCATTAACAGCGCGGCACCCAGCAGCAGATAAAAGCGTAAAAACGAGCCGTGGCTGAGAACCCGCCGCATGTGGCTGTCCTTCTTAGCTGTCTTTCACAAACAGGTAACCCTTGCTACGTACCGTCTTGATACGATGGGGCTGGTTGGGATCATCACCAATCTTGGGGCGAATACGTGACACTCGCACATCGATCGAGCGATCCTGTCCATCGTATTTGATCCCGCGCAGATCATTGAAAATCTCTTCACGGGTGAGTACACGCCCGGCATTGCGCGCCAACAGCCACAAGAGGTCAAACTCCGCGCTGGTCAAATCGATACGCTCCCCCGACAGCCAGGCTTCACGGGTGGCATTATCGATTTCCAGGTTCTCGAAGCGCAGACGTATCTCGCCTTCAGAGGCGGGCCCATCGGCACGTCGCAACAGCGCCCGCATACGAGCCAGGAGTACTCTGGGCTGAACAGGCTTGGGCACATAGTCATCTGCGCCCATTTCCAGCCCCAACACCTGATCCAGATCGTCCGTACGTGCCGTCAACATCATGATCGGCCCCGCAAAGTTGGGCCGCACGCGACGACAGATCGCCAGGCCGTCTTCCCCGGGCAGCATTAAATCAAGAATCACCAGATCCGGCTGCAGCGTCAGAATGCGATCCACCCCCTTCGCCCCATCAGCCTCCAAGGTGACTTGAAAGCCGTTGGCTTCCAGATAATCCCGGGTCAGCTCAGCCAGGCGCTGATCATCTTCGATGATGAGGATATGATCCTGGTCGGGATAATCAGGCTTGTGCGATTCTTGACTTCCAAGCGTCTGAAACTGTTCTTCTAAGTGATCCACCATCCTAGTTGTCAACTCCATGTAAGCTATGTGTCTTATCGCCTGCTTACCCCACGCAAAAGCAGGCTGTTTATGTTTATTAACAGAATACCTCAAAAGTGGCCAAGCGCTTGTCAGGCGACACAATCTGCACGTTTCTTGACCATTTTACCCAAAAGCCGCCGCTTGATTCTTGCCACATCGACAGCTAATGTAAGTGACTACGCTGTCGACAACCTGACAGGAGGAGACGGTCATGGGAAGTGACAAACCCAAAAGTGTCATCAAACGCGTTTACGTACCCACCCAAGTGCGCGATCTGCCTAACGGTGAGAAACTTAAAATTCCCGGGCATTACAAGGCGCCTCCCGGTGAAGAACAAAGCTGATCGCCATTAATCGATAGTCAGTTACCTAATAAGGCAGGCCCGGGGCCTGCCTTATTCATATCGGCATCATCAGTAACGCGGTACTATCCTTTCGGCCCCAGCAGCAGCCAAACGATAAACCCCACCAGTGGAAAAAACAGCAACACCAGTATCCACAGTAACTTGGCCAGACCACCCGCGGTACTTTTCGCTACCTTGATGATGGCCCAAACGATGATGACGAGCCAGATAAGCCCCAGTAATCCACCAACTTCAATGCCCATATCAACTCCTTGTATCGGGATCCATGATTGTGCAGCTAAGCATATAGCTACAGCTGACACAAGCTACCCAGGGGATGCCTGCCAGTTCAGGGCTGCCTGGCGGCCACGCGCTTCGTTGACACTGGCGCAAATCAGCATCGCCACGCCAAACAATACCGCGCACAGCAGGATAGATGCCTGGAGACCGACCAGCGCCTGCAGCCCTCCCAGCAGCACAATCCCGATGACACCGGCCAGCTTGTTGGCCAACCCCCAAAAGCCAAAGAATTCCGCTGACTTGGTCGTTGGCGAGAACAAGCCGACCAGGGCACGGCTCGCCGACTGACTGGAGCCCAGGCTTAGCCCGGCTAAACACCCCACGAATAAAAAGACATACTGGGGTTGCCATTGCCACTCGGTGGCCTGGTTAACCCAGTTGGTGAACTCAGGGGTCAGCCAGATCGCCAGGATGGCGGCGATCCACAGCCCAAGGGTGATCTGATAGGTACGCTTGGCACCCAGCCGGTCCTGAATCCAGCCAAAGCCCAACGCCCCGGCGGCCGCCGTTATTTGCACAATAATGAACATGATATTGCGCACGCTTGCTTCCCAACCAATTACCTGGGCCCCGTAAATGAAGGCAAAGGCGATAATGATGTACACCCCTGCCATCGAAAACAGCAGCGATACCAGAAACACCGATAGATCCCTGAAATGTTTCAGGTCATGAAAAGTGGCCGTGACCCGCCGACGCGCCGTATGCCAGTAGGATCCGCGATGCGGTTGCGGCGTTGCCCGCTCTTTCAACCATAGGAAGGTGGGTATGGCGGCCACCAGGAAAAACCCGGCAGCGAAGGGGCCTACCCAGCGAATGCGCTCGAAGTTGTCGGCGCTTGCTTCACCCAGCACCACCAGGGTGAAACCCGCCGCAAAGAGCCCGCCGATATAACCCAGCGCCCAGCCAAACCCGGAGATCTTGCCCAGCGACTGGGGAGGACCCAGCGAAGGCAAAAAGGCCGCGATAAATGACTCCCCCATCGAGTAGGCATAATTCGAAATGATGATCAGAATGAGTCCAAGGACCACGTAGCCCGGCGCCACAAAATACAGCATGGCGGTCGTCGCAACGGTGGCCAGGTAGCTGAACAGCAGAAAGCGTTTCTTCTCTGCCCGCTCATCCATGATCGCGCCGCATAGCGGTGCGGTAACCACCACCAACAGGTAACTGGTGGCCAGGGCAAGACTCCAAAGCAGATTGGCAAGTCTAAAGTTATCGCCGCGGTCGCCGACGATCACAGTGGTAAACAACTCGCCGAACACCACGGTGATAATCAGCAATGTATAGGCTTGGTTGGCAAAATCGAACATCGCCCAGCCAAAAATTTCACGACGCGAAGCGAAGTCTGAAGCAGCTTGGGTAGGTTGAGCGTGCACCATGATGTCTCTCACCAGCTAACAAGATGCCAAGCGTATCAGGTTGGCGCACAAGCGACACGCCTATCGTTGGAAGAATAGAGGTGACAGTCGCGGCGGCTTGCTCTAAGTTTGATTGATCATCTAATAACAGGGACGTTAGTACATGAAGGAAGTGGGGGCAGGGAGTTGTCGTCGAAAGCCGATCGTCAGGCGGTGGTTGGCAGGGCTAGTGTCCCTGCTTGCCCCCTTGGCATTGGCTGACGGTTCGCCTTCTGACCTGACGTCGCTGACCTTTGTTACCGAGGAGTACCCTCCCTATAACTATCTGGACCCACAGACCGGTCAGTTGGAAGGTCGAGCGGTCACGCTGCTTGAGTCAATATTTGAGCAGGCTGACGCACCTTTCAAGCGTGAGGATATTATCTACTATCCTTGGGTACGCGGCTACGAGTTGGCACAAAACGAACCCAATACGGCGTTATTTTCGACCACCCGTACCCCTGCCCGGGAAGCACACTTCAAATGGGTAGGCCCCATTGCTCGCGACCGGGTCGTGCTGTTGACCTGGGATCATCAGGTCGCTCGGCTCAGCTCGCTGGAAGAGGCGATTGACAAACGGTTAAGCATCACGGTGATCCGTGAAGATATCGGCGCTCAAGCGTTGCAAGAAGCCGACTACCCGGCCGAGTTACTCCGCCCGGCCATCGATAACCGTAGCGCCTTGCACATGTTACGTCGTGGGCGTGTCGACTTATGGGCCTATAGCGATGAGGTGGCGCGCTGGATCGCCACCCGCGAAAGCCTTGACGCCAGTCGATTAACGGCCGTGCATACGTTAAGCGAATCGGATTTATACTTTGCTATCAACCCCGCCACGGATCAAGGCCTGGTTAATCGCCTGCAGAAGGCCCTGGAGGACGTTCGTGCTGGACAAAGCGAGGCCATCCGTCATGCGGACTAAGCCGTTAAAACAACGTATCTCGACAGGCTGGCGGTGTTTGCTTGGAAGCTTATTGCTGGCCCTTAGCCAGCCACTCAGTGCGGCGCCGCTGATCATCAATACCGAAGATTACCCGCCCTTCAATTACCCAGATGAGCAAGGACAGATCATAGGTAGCGCCACCCAGGTGCTACGCGACGCCTTGCGCGCGGCGGATATTGATGCGGAGTTTCGGCTGCTTCCCTGGGCCAGGGCCTACACCGCTGCACGCCTGCGCGAGCAAAACTGCGTTTACTCCACCACCCGCACCGCCGAACGCGAGGCTCTCTTTCGCTGGGCGGGGCCACTGGCAGTCAATGAGTGGGCAGCGTTCAGCCTGGCGGGCCAGGATATCAAGGCGAGCTCAATACAAGAGCTGGCTGACTTTCGCGTGGGCAGCTTCCGCGAAGATGCGGTGGGTAATCATGTCGCTGCGCAGGGGATTGACGTGCTGCGCGCACCCAATGAACGCGAAAACCTGGCGCGTTTGAACGCAGGCCTTGTCGATGTCATCGTCACCGGTAAAGCCACCGGCGAGTTTCTGGCCAACGCTAAAAACGTGGCGCTGAGTCATCTCTTTACGTTTTATCGTGCGCCGCTGTATCTTGCCTGTCATCCCAGCGTGTCCAAGGATCTGATCAAGCGGCTACAGCATCACCTTCCTCCCCTTGGCGAGACCCTCGGAGTTTCGCGCCATGAATAAAACATCCCTACCGTTGCGCTCGGGTAGCCTGACGTCCAAGCAAGCGCTGCTCACCCTACTGCTGGCTATCTTGATCAGCGTTATCGCAGGCAGTGTGGAGCTGTTCAATCACGCCTTGTCGATGCGCCAGAGCGCCGCCCAGCGTGTTGAACAGCAGTTGGCTATCGTCAAGGGTGCGGCTGCCGAAGCCGCTTTTCAGTTGAACCCTGACCTGGCCCACCAGATTGCCTATGGGTTATTCAGCGATAACGAAATTGCCGAAGTCGCCATCCGCGACGATTTCGGCAGCCCCCTGGCCGAATTTGCTCCCACCGAGGCAGTTGAAACGAGCTGGCTAAGCCAACGGCTGTTTGGCGATATGCTGCATTATCGGATTCCGCTTAATTATTACGTGGCCGCCGACTTACCCGAAGCCGAGGTAGGCGAGGTCGAGCTTCGGCTTGACGAGCAGCGCCTTACCCAACAATTTCTCGATCGAAGTATCTCCGTCGTTGGGTCCAGCGTGCTGGAAGCCTTTATACTCAGCCTGTTGATTATTGCCTTCTTCCACTATTTTATTACCCGGCCACTGCTCAAGGTCCACGACGCTATCGCCCATGCCGACCCCGAACGCCCCGGCGAGTGGGATAAACCGCAGTTGCGAGGTCATCGTCATGATGAGCTGGGGCATTTGGTCGACAGCCTCGACCACTTGTTGCAGGCCTTTCAACAAGGGTTGGACCAACGCGACCAGCTCCACCACCTGTCGCATATTGATGGGCTGACCGGCGTTGCCAACCGACGGCATTTTGACCTGTTTTATCAGCAGCAGTGGAAACGCGCCAAGCGACGTGGCCAACCCTTCTCGATTATCTTTATCGATATCGACAACTTTAAAGAATTCAATGACCATTACGGTCACGCCATGGGGGATGACACGCTTCGTGCGGTGGCACAGGTGCTGAATAACTGCATCGACCCGGCCCACGACCTGCTGGCACGCTATGGGGGGGAGGAATTTGTCTGCGTCTTGCCCAATAAGGATGAAGAAACCGCGCTTGAGGTCGCCCAGCGTTTAAGCCAGGCCGTGCTTTCGCTGGCCATCCCTCACGCCTACTCGAGTACGCATACCCACTTGACTGCCAGCATGGGGGTCGCCAGCACATCCGCCCAGACGACGATCAGCCCAGCGGCGCTACTGGCCCAGGCCGATCAGCACCTTTATCACGCCAAGCATCTAGGCCGAAACCGCATCGAAACCCGCCCGCGGACGGCTTAAAACCACCAATGCGCGATAACGGCGGCAAGCCCGATGACAAGCGCCATCATGACGGCGACACAGACGGCTCGGTCTAACCAGCGGTCGAAGACAGCCCCCTTGGACGCTCGCCGAGTGGCACCGTGCCGCGTTTGCCTGACCATCAGTCGTTACCCTTCATGGGAGAGATACCCTCAGTGCTTAATGCGCCGGCCACCACCAGGCCGAAAATGATCAGCGTCGATGCGATGAACGCCGACCTTGCTCCAGGATTGCCGTATAGCCCCTGTTGAAGGGCGCTCGTTACGGTACAGGAGAGCGTAACACCTGCGCTCTCGCTCTGCATGCAAAGCAGTTTTAACGTTATTGCCAAGCCAGGCAGACTGAACTCTCCTCGACCAGTGTGTTCAAATCAGTGTCACCAAACGAGGGAGGCTTGCATGCCCCACATGAATCGTGATCAACGTAATGCCGCCTGGCAGGCTGCCCACCAGTGGCGCGCCCGGGCGACACGGACTCAACCCAATGGCGTCGCGGGTGGCTTAAAGCTGCTTTTCACCTGGCTGGCATTTGGCATGTTGATGATTGTCGGCGTCGTGCTAGGTTTTTTCTTCCTGCTGGCCGGTTGGGCCATGATGCCGTTTGTCCGCCACAAGATGAAAAAGCGCATGGAGCAGATGCGCGCCCAACAGGCCCATGACATTGGCGGCAATCACTCCGAGTCTTCTTCAGGCTCTCGTCATCGGGATATTCTTGAAGGGCAGTACGAAGTCAAAAGTGAAACGGAAAAGAAAAACTGACGATGTCAGATAGCTTGAATGCCCCTTTTTCACGGCAGCTGGCGTTATTGAGGAGCATGAAGCCAGATAAAGGCAGCCGCCAGGGTCAGCGGCATCACGACCAGGCTGCCCAGGTTACCAATCAACACGATTGAGGCCACTTTGTGCGGCGACAGTCGATACTGCTCCGCGACCAGGTAGTTCAGCACGGCTGGCGGTAGCGCGCCGAATACCAGCAACACCGCCGCCTGAAGACTATTCAGTGGCAGCAGCACAATCAGCGGCAGCGCAATGACAAGCCCCGACAGTGGGCACAGCAAGGCGCCGAGCAGGCCGGTACGCCAGTCGCTGAAATCGACATCCAGCAGCCGCACCCCAAGCGCAAACAACATCAACGGGATACACACCCCGCCCAACATGTTCATTGCCTCCAGCAACCATTCGGGTAATGGCAGCCCGCTCACGTTGACGGCCAAACCCGCCAGGCTGGCTGCCACAATCGGCATGCGCAACAAATGCCAAAGCGATGTGCGCGGGTTGAGCATGTAAAGCCCTACCGAAAAGTGCAGCAGCATTTCGACAATAAAGACCACGACCGCCGCCGGAAGCGCTTCCTCACCGAATGCCAGAACCAGCAGGGGCACGCCCATGTTGCCGGAGTTGTTGAACATCATCGGTGGCAGGAAGGTTTTGATATCCAGACCCAGCCAGCGTGCAACCGGCCACAACAACACCCCTGAGCCCAGCACAACCGCTATGGCCGCACCTGCCAGCCAGGCGTAATCGGCCAACGGGGCCTGCCGGTCGGCCAGTACCGCGAACACCAGAAGCGGGACAAACAGCTCCATATTCAGGGTGTTTAAACTGCGAATATCCGGCGTGCGAAACCGCCCATAGGCAGCCCCCGCCCCGGCAATCAGAAAAACGGGCAGCAAGGTGCCGAGGATATTACCGATCATCGCGCACCTCTGTGCTGTTTACCTGCCGTGTTATCGCCATTCGTATCCCTGTATCAAGGCGCCAGAAAACGCTGCCACAATGTCGAGACGACATTACGGTGCTCGGCGTAGTCAGCGGCAAGCCCCACCGCTTTGTCACCGGTCAACGCGGCCCGGTGGGTCGCGCTCCGGTACGCAAGATAGGCGTCACGAAGCTGTTCCGCCTCCTCCTTGGGTAAGTGCCCACTCTCTGCCAGAGCCTCTAAAATACGGATGTTATCGCTATAGGTCAGGAGTGACGGTGTCTGGTTAGCAAGTGCTAACACCGCGTATTGACAGAAGAACTCGATATCCACCATGCCACCGGCGTCGTGCTTGAGATTGAAAGTATCTCCCCCGCTTTTGGTAGCAAGATGATCGCGCATTTTTTGACGCATATTGACCACTTCTTCCCGCAAGGCGGCCGTATCCCGCTGGCGTCCCAGAATATCACCGCGCAACTGATCAAACTTGTCTGCCAACGATGCGTTGCCGGCCACCACCCGCGCGCGGACCAGCGCCTGATGCTCCCAGGTCCAGGCGTGCTGGCGCTGATAATCGGCAAAGGCGGCAAGTGAGGTGACCAACAGGCCGGAATTACCCGAAGGCCTGAGCCGCATGTCGACCTCGTACAGGCTGCCCGCCGGGGTCACCGCCGTGAGCAGATGAATAATCCGCTGGCCCAGGCGGGTAAAAAATACCGGCGTATCGATGGGCCGCGGGCCATCGGTGGCGCCCTGACCATCGCTATCGTGGAGAAACACCAGATCCAGGTCGGACCCATAGCCCAGCTCGATTCCCCCAAGCTTGCCGTAACCCACAATCAAGAACGCGGGCTCGCGGGAATCACAGCCGCTGGGCACGCCATGCTTAGCGGCGAGATGCTTCCAGGCCATCGCCAGCACGGCATCCAGGATCACCTCGGCGATGTAAGTTAAGTAATCGCTTACTTTCATCAAGTGCCGGGTGCCTGCGATATCCGAGGCTGCCACGTGGAGCATCTGGGCATGCTTGAAGACCCGTAGCGCTTCGAGCTGGGCTTCTTCGTCATCCTCGGGAAGCCGGTTCAGTGTCTGGCGCAGTTCATCCGCCAGCCGGTCTTTATCGGCTGGCGTATAGAGGGTATCGGGGGTCAGCAATTCATCCAGCAGAATGGGGTAGCGCGCCAGCTGCTCGGCGATCCAGGGACTCGCCGCGCATAAACGCATCAGATGCTCCAGCGCATGGGGATTTTCACGCAGCAGGGCCAGGTATGCCGTGCGCCGCAGGACCGCTTCGATCAGGGGCTGAACGCGCGAAAGCGCGGTATCCGGCGTGTCATTGTCGGCCAGGGCGTCGAGCAGCAGGGGCATTAGCGCATCCAGGCGCTCAAAGCCAATCCGCTGCATGCTTTGCACCTGACGCGAATGATACAGGCGGGACAGTCGCTTGAGTGTCTGGTCAGGCGACTGGAACCCGGCTTCCTCCAGGCGTTCCAGGGCTTCGTCCTGCTCCAGCTCGCCGCGCCACAGCAGACGCCACTGTTCGAGACCCGGCGTCTGTTCATCGCTTTCGTTTTCCACCTCGTCTTCTGGCTCGGCAATCACCGCGTCGAAATGCTGACGGACGCGTTCGCGAGCCTCCTCCAACTGGTGCACGAGGCTTGGCCAGTCCTCATGACCCATGGCAAACGCGACCCGTTCACGATCCGTTTCGTCGCCAGGCAGTGTTTGCGTTTGGCGGTCTTCCAGGGCCTGCAGGACGTGCTCGATATCGCGCAGGAAGGCGTAATCAGGCAGCAGATCATCCACCACTTCCTGCGGTAACAGCCCAAGCGCTGGCAAGCGTGTCAGCGCCGTCTGCAAGGAAGCCACCTGAAGCTCGGTGTCGCGCCCACCGCGAATCAGCTGAAACGCCTGCACCACAAACTCGACCTCGCGGATACCGCCCGGCCCCAGCTTGATGTTTTGCTGCATGCCTTTGCGTTTCACCTCGCGATTGATCATCGCTTTCAGTTCGCGCAGGGACTCGATGGCACCGAAATCCAGATACTTGCGGTACACAAAGGGGCGCAGTCCGGCCAGCAAGGCCTCACCCGCGTCCAGATCCCCCGCGACAGGACGCGCTTTCAGCATTGCATAGCGCTCCCACTCGCGGCCCTGATCCTGGTAATAGCTGGAAAGCATCGCAAAACTGCCCACCAGGGGCCCGCCATCGCCCAGCGGGCGCAGACGCATGTCCACACGGAAGACAAAGCCATCGGCGGTCATGGCATCCAGCGCGGCGATGAGCTTCTGGCCCAGCTTGGTAAAGTACTCCTGGTGCTCAAGCGGCTTGCGACCGCCCTGGGTCTCGCCGTTTTCAGCAAACGCAAAGATCAGGTCAATATCCGAGGACAGGTTCAGCTCGCCGGCCCCCAGCTTGCCCATACCCAGCACCACTAGCCGCTGCGGCTCGCCATCGCGCGTGGGGGCTGGCAGCCCCCAGCGCGGGGCATAAAACTGTTCGAGCCAGCCAAGCGCCGCTTCAAGACAAATTTCTGCCAGTCGGGAGACCGCGTGGGCGGTATCCCACATGGTATAGCCCGACGGCCGGTTGAGGTCTCGCCAAACGATACCCAGCATACGCGCACGCCGGAAGCGGCGAATGGCCCGGTGCATGGCGTCTTCGTCGTCGGCATTTTCCAGTGCGCTGGCTAACAACTGGACCTGGTCCTCGCGGGAGGGCGCGACATCCAGCTCTCCACCACTGTCAAGCGTCGCCAGCCAGTCGGGATAACGGATCAGTGTATCGAGGGCAAAGCTCGAGATCGAAAGCACGCGCAAAAGGGCCTGGCGGCGTTCAGCAGACAGCGACTGCCACTCAGCGGATGGCCGTGGCTGGTCGGTCATATCGGCCACATTATCCGCCTGGGAAAGCGCCTCACATAGCCGCTGCCATGCTTGCTTCGTCACCGGCTGAAGCGCTTTGGGTAAGGTATCGAACGGTAAAAACGCTTCATTGAGTTGCATAATGACCTCGCTGCCCTGGAATCTTCATACGTTAGCCGATGAACTTCTGCCAGCCTAACAGTCCCCAGGTGAGCCCCGCGAGTATCAACGACAGCATCACGGCGGCCGAGCCAATGTCCTTGGCCCGCCCGGACAGTTCATGATGTTCGGTGCCGATACGGTCAACGACGTTTTCAATGGCGCTATTGAGCAACTCGACGACCAATACGAAAAAGCAGCTGCCGATCAATAACAGCCAGCTCACCGGGCCCTCGCCTATCCACCAGGCCAGCGGCAGTAGAATGGCGGTAATCGTTACCTCTTGACGAAACGCGGATTCGTTGCGGAACGCCGCTTTCAACCCTTTCCATGAGTAGCGCGTAGAGTGCGCTAAATGCGTCAAACCGGTATGCCCTGGTTTCATGGCAATTGCCTCAAAAATAACGTCATCAATTGGCGAGTATCATGGCTTCAAGATCTTTGGTCAGCGGATCCAGCACCTGCGACCAGTTCAGGTAGGGTGTACTGGCATTGCCGTTGACCAGCACGCTGAATACCCCCCAGCGCCCCTGCGCCGTGCGAAAGTAGCCCGCAGCGGCGCGCACGGCGAAGGGCTGATTAAGCGTACCGGTTTTTAACATGACGTTGTGTTGAAAGGTATCGGAACCGCGCCGGATAAAACGCATCACGCCATTGGCGGGTGACTGAAAGGCCGCGATGAAACTCGGAAACAGCGAGCCTTCATGGAACATCTCGGTCAGCATCACATTGATGCCATGTGCCGACGTGCGGTTTTCGGTGGTCAGCCCGCTACCGCTGTATAGCGTCAGCGGCCCGTGCCCCGGCAGGCTCTCGGCAAAATGCTCCAATGCCAACCCTGCTTCGCGAAGCTGTGCCTGGGGAGACCCCACCAGGTTGAGGGCCAGCACATCGGCCATGTAATTATTCGAATAGTTCATGATGCGTAGCAGCAACTCCTGCAGCGGCTTGCTATCCACCGCGGCAAGGCGCTGTGCATCCCCCGGCGGCCGTAGCGAGGTGAGTCGCCACCCGTCGCGTACGCTGATCCCTGCCTGCCGGAGCATGTCCAGCAGTACCTCGGCGGTGACCTCGGCGGCATCTCCGGCACCACGATAGACATCCCGTGCCCGGGCATTGGTCGATATCTGCCCGCTCAACCGAAAGACATCGCCGTCGGCGTTGGTGATCCGTTCGGCGCTGAGCTCGGTGCCGCTATTATCGGGCTTGGTGACCACTCGATTGTCAATCGTGGCGCCCAGCGACTGACTGTCGCACAGCGATATACGCGCCGGGTTGCCGGGCACCGACGCCGGGGCGACGTTGGCACACCAGCTACCGAAATTCACCCCTGCCGACGATAAAGGGGCACTATAGGCATTGGCGACGCGCGTCAGCGCATCACAACGGTCTGTGGTGATGCAGTCCACGGGGCCAAAGCGCCACTGGTTGACAACCAGGGCCCCCTCGACCTGACGCACGCCTGCTTGCTGCAACCGTTGCACCAAACGCCAGATATCTTCGGTGGTGAGACCGGGATCACCGCCGCCTTCGAAAATCAGGTCGCCGCGTAACACGCCATCCTGCACGCGCCCGGAACTGATCAGTTGACTGGTAAACCGATGCTGGGGGCCAAAGCGCTCCAACGCAGCAGCGGCCAGATACGCCTTGGTAACCGATGCCGGGGAAAGCTGGCTCATCGGCTCAATGCTTGCCAGCGGTGCCGCATCGGCATTCAGCAAACGCGCCTCGGCGCTGACGGCAAACCCTTTATCCTGAAGCTGGCCTACCCGGCTAAAATCAGCCCACAACGGGCAACTGATCAAAAAGCTCAGCACACCCACTGCTGACCGCCATCCCCAATCACTGCTACTAAAACGCTGCCAGCCGCCGCGCAACATTCGCCTCTCCTTAATGCACGCTCATTTTCGAAAACACCTGTAGCATCACTACACCAGCGACGATCAGGCCAATACCGACGATCCCGGGCACATCCGGCTTTTCGCCGAAAATCACTACTCCCACCAGCGTGACCAGTACGATACCCAGCCCTGCCCAGATGGCATAGGTGATCCCGACAGGCAAGCTGCGCAGTACCAGACTCAGCAAGTAGAATGCCACCCCATAGCCACCGACCACCAGAAGACTTGGCAGTGGACGGGTAAACCCCATTGACGCTTTTAACGCGCTGGTGGCAATCACTTCGGCAATAATCGCCAGCACCAAATAGACAAATGTCATCTCGACTCCAATGCCACACGCAAACGCCATAACGTCTGGCCGCTTTGATGGTACTTGGCCTCGAACGGCGTTAAATAGTCGCCGCTGGGCCCCCATTCACTGACCTCGGCCCGCTGACCGGTCACCTGGAAAACTGCCATGGCGAACTCCTCAATATACAGCGACCAGTTTGAGCGAACCTCCAGCAAGCCACCCAGCGCCAACAGTGTGGGGAAGACCGGATGTCCATGCCAGCGCATTTTTAAATGCGACGCCTTGGGGTAAGGATTCGGATAAAGCAGATAGTGCCGCTCGGGCGCCCACCCGGCCTGGTGCGCCAGCCGCCAGAAGTCGACCAGATCGGCACGCACCAGCCGGGCATTCTCAGGTAGCTCGCCATGGGCCCGGGTGAGCCGGTCCTCGCTGCGATCGACACCAATCACCGTGTGATCAGGAAATTGCTCCGCCAGCCGCCGGGTCGATAGCCCCACGCCGCAACCTGCATCGAGTATCAGCGGGCCTGTCTGGCGCTCACACCATTGCGTTACCGAGGCGAATGCCGCCTGGGTATGGCTCGCAATCGGCTTACGCAGTGGATGTGTGAGCCCACGGCTGACCCGGCGGGCCAAATCGTGGTGCGGGCCTGGCTGATTGGTTACCACCGGCCGCGAAGGCTGCTGCATATTGACTCTCATGTAAAAAGGATCCGTTGACCATCGCGTCATGCCCCCCAGGGGCCAGCACGCAATAAATCGCGTAAAGTAAGGCGATTCTACCAGCCCGACATGGTTGCGGCATGACGCCGCTGCTCGCACGGTGATATGATCATTGGCAGTAACACGCATTTTGTCATATTTATTAAGTGCAAAGCGGCGGGTAAGACTCTTTGCTTATAAGCAACAGGTTTTACTGTCAGTGACGCATTGCCGATAACTGTTATTTAAACCACCGCACCACGAGGAACCCGGCTTGTCACACTTACCGGTGATTGTCGGCATGGGCGGCATCAATCCCGCTGGCAGAACCTCGGGCCATCAGGCCTTCCGCCGGACCGTGCTTGATGCGCTCCCTGCTGACCAGCAACGCCAGACAATAGAGGGGCTGGCGGCATTGATGCGCCTGGCTTCGCCGTCTCCCCAGGGGTGGCACGACAACACAGGGCAGTCCGTCAAAGCGCCCGCGGATACGTTACGCGAATACGTTCTCAACCACACGCTAATTCGCCGCAACGAAGACCCGCGGTTTAGTGAGCCCGGGCTGCCCGCCAATCGCCACGTCAGCATGCAACTCGCCGAGCCGTTGCGCTTTCGGCTGCGCCGTCGGCAGCTGCCTGAGCAGCTACCCAGCAGCTGGCAGGTCCAGGATATCGACCTGCGCACGGTTGACGTCTGCGTGCCTGCGGGCGAAATGAACGCCCTGCTGCCCGATGCGCAGCCCCCCAAGGTACGCGCGGCCGCTCAACTGCCGACCGGCTTCGATCCCGCCAGCCTTTACCGCAGCGTCCATCACCCTCGCGGTCTGGCGATGTCAGTGTTTGGGGCCAGTGACTGCCTGGGCGCCAGCGGCCTTTCCTGGGAACACCTTCGCCAGCAGTTGAACCCGGACCACATTGCCGTCTATGCGGGTAACTCGATCGGCCAGCTAGACGAACAGGGCTGGGGAGGATTGCTAAAGAGCCTGGTAAGCGGGCAGCGTGCCACCTCGAAACAGATGCCGTTAGGCTATGGCCAGATGCCCGCCGACTTCCTGAACGCCTACGTGCTGGGCAGCGTTGGCGGCACTGGCGCCGCGCTGGGCGCCTGCGCGAGCTTTCTCTATAATCTGCGATTGGGTATCGATGATATTCGCGCCGGGCGACGCCGAGTCGTGATGGTCGGCACCGCCGATGCGCCGATTACCCCCGAGATTATCGAAGGCTTCCGGGCCATGGGCGCACTGGCCGATGATGCCAGCCTCAAGGCGCTCGATGCGCTGGAGTTGCTGACCGACGCAGATTACCAGCGCGCCTGTCGCCCCTTTGCACGCAACTGTGGTTTTACCATGGCCGAGGCCAGCCAGTTTGTACTCTTGATGGACGACGCCCTGGCCCTTGAAGTGGGTGCCGATATTCTGGGTGCCGTGCCAGAGGTGTTCGTCAACGCCGACGGCTACAAACGGTCCATTTCGGCGCCCGGTATCGGCAACTATATTACGCTGGGCAAGTCAGCGTCGTTGATCCGTAACATGCTGGGCGACAACGCCTTGAAGTCGCGCAGTTTCCTGCACGCTCATGGCACCAGCACGCCTAAAAACCGCCTTACCGAATCCCACGTCTTTGATGAGATCGCCCGCGCTAACGGCATCGACGACTGGCCGGTGGTGGCCGTCAAGGCCTTTATCGGCCACTCTCAGGGCAGCGCAGCGGGTGACCAGCTAGTCAGCGCACTGGGCAGCTTTGCCCACCAATTACTGCCCGGCATCCCCACCCTGGACGCCGTGGCCGACGACGTCTACGCCGACCGCCTGCGCTTTTCGTCAGTTGCCCAGTCGTTTAACGCCGATGCCGCCCTCATCAACGCCAAGGGGTTCGGCGGTAACAACGCGACCGGCGTTGTGCTGTCACCCGCTGTGACCGAACGCCTGTTAACGCAGCGCCACGGCGCCGCTGCCATCCAGGCCTGGAAAACACGCCGCGAAAGCGTTCGCGAGAATGCCGCCGCCTATCTGGAGCATGCCGACCGAGGCCATTACGCGCCCCGCTATCAGTTTGGCGAAGCGGTACTTGAGGGTCCCGAACTGGATATTCGGGCGGATCGCATCCATATTCCCGGTTATGATCAGGCGGTATCGCTGGAAAGCGATAATCCTTTCGGCCGCCTGGACGATGAGGAGCCAGCGTCATGACGTACCAGCGCGTCAATATCGCCGTCTACCCGGGCACCTTCGACCCCATCACTCACGGTCATTACGACTTGATCGAGCGTGGTGCCCGCATGTTCGACAAGGTGGTGATTGCGATCGCCGCCAGCCCCGGCAAACACCCTCACCTGGATTTAGCCACCCGCATCGAGCTGGCGCAGGAGGTCTGCGCGGGCTTACCCAACGTGGAGGTGATCGGTTTTTCCAATCTGCTCACCTCCATGATGCACGAACAGGGGGCAACGATTATCCTGCGCGGACTGCGTGCCGTATCCGACTTTGAGTACGAGCTGCAACTTGCCAACATGAACCGCGCCCAGAACCCGGAACTTGAGAGTGTCTTCCTCACCCCGGCGGTGGAAAACTCCTACATCTCCTCCACGATGGTGCGGGAAATTGCCAAGCTTGGCGGCGATATATCGCTGTTGGTCCATCCCAAGGTCGCAGAGACGTTGCGTAAGCACTACAATGGCTAGGACGCTAATGTTGAGCAAAACACTCGGGTAATCGCATTACCCGAGTGCGAACGCCATCCGTGAGGTATGCCCATGGCCCTGATGATTACCGACGAGTGCATTAACTGCGACGTCTGTGAACCCGAATGCCCCAACGACGCCATCTCGCCGGGCGAAGAAATCTATGTGATCGACCCCAACCTGTGCACCGAATGCGTCGGCCACTACGATGAGCCCCAGTGCCAGCAGGTCTGCCCGGTCGATTGCATTCCCCTTGACCCGGAACGCCCCGAAACGCACGACCAACTGATGCACAAGTACCGGCTGATCACGGCTGCCTAGGCGAATCAGGTGCGTATATGGCAGCTAGCCTGGCCCATCATCATCTCCAACATCACGGTTCCGCTGCTCGGGCTGGTGGATACGGCCGTGGTCGGCCACCTGCCTGACTCCCGCTATCTGGCTGCCGTCACCCTGGGCGCTACTCTGTTCAGCTTCCTGTATTGGGGGTTTGGCTTTCTGCGCATGGGCACCACCGGCCTGGTGGCCCAGGCCGTCGGCCGCGAAAGCGACAGCGACGTGCGCAACCTGCTCGGCCAATCGCTGATCATGGCAATCGTGATCGGCAGCCTGCTGATTGTCTTTGCATCGCCGATTGTCTCCCTCGGTCTGTGGCTGCTCGATGGCAGCGAGGCCGCCACTGCGCTTGCCAGAAGCTACGCTGAAATACGCCTATGGTCGGCCCCGGCGGTGTTGGCCAATTACACCATTCTGGGCTGGTTTCTCGGCCAGCAGAACGCCCGCGTCACGCTGATGATCCTGGTGCTGACCAACAGCGTGAATATCGTGCTTGATGTGTGGTTCGTGATGGGCCTGGGCCTCACCAGCGACGGCGTGGCGTGGGCCAGCGTGATCGCCGACTATTCCGCCCTGGCGTTTGGCGGCTTTCTCGTCTTGCGTCAGCTAGGCAAGCTCGAGGGGACTTTTCTACGCAGCCGCCTGGGGGTGCTTTCCGCCTATGCGGCGTTGTTTAACGTCAACGCCAATCTTTTTATACGCACACTCGGGCTACTGTTTGCCATGGCGTTTTTCACTGCCCAGGGTGCACGCCAGGGCGATACCATCCTCGCCGCCAATGCCGTACTGCTGCAATTCATCATGCTCACCAGTTATGCCCTTGACGGCTTTGCCCACGCAGCGGAGTCGCTGGTAGGGCGTGCTGTTGGCCGTGACGACTGGTCAGCGTTTGCCGATACGGTCCGGGCGGCGGCGCGCTTTTCCTGGTGGACCGCCGCCGGTGCCGCGCTCGTGTTTGCCCTCGGCGGCAATGGATTGATTGCCCTGCTCACCGGTCTTGAAGAGGTGCGTGCCACCGCCGCTGCTTACTTGCCCTGGATGGTCGTGATGCCGCTGATCGCCGTGTGGAGCTACCTGCTGGACGGCGTGTTTATCGGCACCACCTCCATTGCGGCCATGCGCAACAGCATCTTTATCGGCCTGGCGGCCTACCTGCCTACCTGGTGGTTGACCCAGGGGCTTGGCAACCATGGCCTGTGGCTCGCCTTCATGGCATTTACCTGCGTACGCTCGGCTGTCCTGATAGGCTATTACCGCCACTACCGCCTTACGCGCTGGCGTTGATCAAGCAGTTGTCAAACCTGCCTGTTGGGATGAAAAAACTGTCGTTGCCCCGTATATTAGCGGTGCACTTCCTAATAATGAAAAAGTGAGCCTGCCATGTTGAAAATGATATCCAAACCGGCGGTGAAGATGGTCGATCGCTATCTTCCCGATCCGTATATCTTTGTACTGCTACTGACCCTGATTGCCGCTGTCGCGGCGATTGCTATCGAGCGCCAGACACCGCTGGCCGTCCTGCGTTTCTGGGGCGATGGCTTCTGGGGGTTATTGACCTTCTCCATGCAGATGTTGCTGGTACTGGTCACCGGCTTCATGCTGGCCAGTTCGCCACCGGTCAAACGGCTGCTGCAACGCCTCGCCAGTACGGCAAAAAGCCCCGGCGGCGCGATTATTCTGGTCACTCTGGTGTCGCTGACGGCAAGCTGGATTAACTGGGGCTTCGGCCTGGTGGTGGGTGCGCTGTTTGCCAAGGAACTGGCGCGCCTGGTGCGCGTCGATTACCGCCTGCTGGTCGCCAGCGCCTACTCCGGCTTTGTGGTCTGGCACGGGGGCCTGGCGGGGTCAATTCCGCTTACCATTGCCACCGAGGGCCACTTTGCCGCTGATGATATCGGCGTTATCGGCACCGGTTCAACGGTGTTTGCATTCTTTAACCTGGCCATTGTGGCGTGCCTGTTCGTCTCCATTCCGCTGGTCAACCGGCTGATGCTGCCGGACGAAAAAGACAGCGTCTATGTGGATACCAAGCTGCTGGACGATGAGCCCGAAGCCAAAGGCCGTATTACCCGCCCGGCTGAAAAGCTGGAAAACAGCACGTCTCTGGCCTGGCTGGTCGGTATTCCCGGCCTGCTTTTCCTGGCGGATCATTTCCTGCTGCGTGGGGGCGGCCTGAACCTCAACGTGGTGAACTTCCTGTTCCTGTTTCTGGCGATTGTCCTTCACCGCACACCGCGCAACCTGCTCAACAGCCTGCACGAAGCCATTAAAGGTGGCGCTGGCATTGTCATTCAGTTCCCCTTCTATGCGGGCATTATGGCCATCATGGTGGAGTCAGGCCTGGCACAGAGCATGTCAGAATGGCTGATCTCGTTTGCCACGGAAACGTCTCTGCCATTCTGGTCGTTCATCAGCGCCGGGGTCGTCAACCTCTTTGTGCCTTCGGGCGGTGGCCAGTGGGCTGTTCAGGCACCGGTCATGCTGCCCGCAGCGGAAGCACTGGGGGCGGATATTTCACGCATTGCCATGGCCGTTGCCTGGGGTGATGCCTGGACCAACCTGCTGCAGCCGTTCTGGGCCTTGCCTGTTCTGGCCATTGCAGGCTTGAAAGCCAAGGATATTATGGGCTTTTGCCTGGTTCAGCTGTTTATCACCGGCGCCATCATCTCGGTTGGCCTGGTGTGGTTTTAAGCTCAGGTAATGCCTCAGCGCCTGCCATATCGGCAGGCGCTTTACATGGATATCAAGAGACGAGTAGAGCCGATGTCGGATACCCCAATGACCGCCCTGCCCGGTCAGCACGAATTGTCCATGACCGTCTTGATGACGCCTGACATGGCGAATTTCAGTGGCAAAGTTCACGGCGGTGCGATTCTCAAAAAGCTCGACGAGGTGGCCTACGCCTGTGCCAGTCGCTACTCAGGCCATTATGTGGTCACCCTGTCGGTGGATCAGGTGCTTTTCAAGCAGCCCATTCACGTTGGCGAGCTGGTGACCTTTTTGGCCAGCGTCAATCACGTAGGGCGCTCATCGATGGAAATTGGCATCAAGGTGGTGGCTGAAGATATCCGCAAAAAACTGATTCGCCATACCAATAGCTGCTATCTCAGCATGGTGGCGGTGGACGCCGACGGAAAACCCGCTCGTGTTCCGCCACTTGCCTTGGAAACGCCATTGCAGCAGCTACGCTTTGAGAAAGCCGCCCTGCGCAAGAAAATGCGCAAACAAGCCGAGGACCAGGAACAGCTGACCCAGCAGCAGCATCAATCACAAACGCCGACCTGATCCTGTCTTGCGCGGTACTCGCCACTAAGTCCAAGGAGTTCGCCATGCCTGCCAGGGAGCGCTACCCCCACCTGCCAAAGGGCGTTGAGTACGCGCATATCGGCTGGGACTTTTTCATTCTAGCGGCCGTGGTCATCAACCTCGGTTTGCTGTTGTTCGATTCGCTATTTTTACTCGCCCCGATCAACCAGACGATAGAGGCGTTATCGCCGGGCTTTCACGGCGCCTACGCGACAACCATTCACAGCCGTTTTATTACCATCGACCTGTTCTTTGTCAGCATTTTTATCGCCGACGTGTTGCTGGGCTGGGCCGTGGCAATTGCCGAGCGTCGCTACCATCGCTGGTTTTTCTACCCCTTTGTACATTGGTACGACGTCCTGGGCTGCATCCCGCTGAGCGGGCTGCGCTGGTTGCGCATTCTGCGGGTTATCTCGCTGCTTTACCGGCTGCACCGCCTGCGTCTTATCAACGTCGAGGGTTGGTGGATCTACAAGTTCTTCGCCAAGTATTACGATATCTTGCTGGAAGAGCTCTCCGACCGTATCGCCCTGCGGTTGCTGGGAAATGTTCAGCAGCAGATACGCTCAAGCGATTCATTGACCGAACAGGTCATAGACCGCGTCGTCATGCCTCGCAAACAGCAACTCATCCAGGAAATTGCCCAGCGGCTCGAGACGTCGGTGGGCACCGCCTACCAGCACAACCGACAGGCCATCATGGCGGCGATCAGCGACCTGGTCAGCCGCACGCTGCGTGAAAGTCCCGAAATACAGCGGCTGCGACGCCTGCCCATGGGTGAGCCTGCAGCCAGCGCCATGGAAGCGTCGTTAAGTGGCGTTGCCCAACGGCTGGTGGATGAAGTCGCCCTGTCGATTCACTCCCCCGAGTTCCAACGGCTCGTTGAAGGCGCGGCGGAAAACGGCTTTGACAGCTGGCTGACACCGGACGAAGGCAGTGACCGGGTCACCGAGCAGGTGGTGTACGACGTCCTGGAATTACTCAAAGAACAGGTCAACCGCCAGCGCTGGAAGGACCGCTACGACTAACCGCATCTAAGCTCTTCGATGACGTCATTATCATCGAGGTGGATATTCAGCCGCCCGGGGCGATGATCCATGGTGGCCGCCTCCCCTGGCCGCAACACGCGGACTTGTTCGGCACCGCTTTGACGCGCCAGCGCGTCGCTTGAGGTGTCGCCAAGCGGCGTTCCCACGGCGTACTGAATGTCATCCAGACGGCAGGCTGCTTCATCACCGGGAGACTGAGCGTTATCCACCTTCGGAGGCGGTGGCGCACTCGGAACATCGTCTCCTTTGCCTGGCGTCTGGGCACAGGCTGCCAAGAAGAGGGCTAAAAACGTCAAAACAACAAGCTGCCAACCACGTTGACATGTCATCCTTGAAACTCCTGTCACATAGAAAATACGTTTATAACGTAGCGGGCCGACGCTAAACGTCGGCCCGCTAAGCACCGTTCTGCTTAGCTTGCAGCGTCCTGGACGGCTTGGCCACCCTCTTCTACATCCTGTCCTGCCCCACTAATGGTATTGCAGCCCGCCAGTGCGCCTGCCGACATTAAAAGAATAAAGCTCATTGCCAGTAGTTTTTTCATGAGTGTTCTCCTTAACAAATTCATTCACTATCGGGATACTTCAACTCAATTCGTATGAGCCAAAAGCACTTTCAGAGTAACAGCCTTTTCAGGATTACGCCTACTTTGCCGCGCACAGGATACACTCCCCATTAAGGAACCAAGTAATGACACCCTTTGTACTCGATGAACGCCTGGCTAACGACACGCAGCCACTGGCAGACTTGCCGCTCTGCCGCGCCCTGTTGATGCTCGACGCGCGCTATCCCTGGGTGGTCCTGGTGCCCAGGCGTGCTGCGCTGAGCGAGGTGTTTGAACTGACGCCCGACGATCAGCAACAACTCTGGCGGGAGGCGGGCCAGCTGGGCCAGGCAATGAAGGCTGCCTTTAACGGCGACAAGCTCAATATCGCCACGCTGGGTAACGTGGTCAGCCAGCTGCATGTACATGTGGTGATTCGCCATCATGACGACCACGCCTGGCCAGCGCCCGTTTGGGGCCACGGTAGTGCCGAGCCGTATTCACCCGGCGAGCAGCAGGCAATTCAGGCACGCCTCACGACGCTGATTGAAACGCTGGACTTAGGGGGCTAACCGCCGGTGAGCGGGTTGCCTGACCGAGACGGCGGCTCGCCCAACACCGGGTCACCCACAGGCTGGGCGATGCCCGCCGCCCAGAGGGAAACGCCCAGCGTCACGATCACGATGCCGCCCGCGAGCGCGACCCAGCCAGCTGCGCGCTGGGCACGTCGATGAGTCGCCCCCTGACGCACCAGGCGCCGCTGTGCCCAGCCCCGCGCCACCACACTGGCCAGCGCAAGCACCGATACGGTCAGCCCCGTACCCAACGACATGGCGGCAACAGCGGCCACCCCCACCACAAACTGACCCAGCAAGCCTGCAGCTCCCAGCATCAACACCGCCCCGCTGCACGGGCGCATGCCAATCGCACCGACGGTCAATAGCGCGGTGCGCCAATCCAGCGACTGCTGAGGGCTAATAGCGTGCCCCCCGCAGCATGCATGGTCGTGGTCGTGGTCGTGGTCGTGGTCGTGGTCGTGGTCGTGGTCGTGGTCGTGGTCGTGGTCGTGGTCGTGGTCGTGGTCGTGGTCGCTCACAGCATAAGCCCGGCGCAGTTGGCCGACAGCCCGCCAGCAAAGCCATACGCCCAGCGCCGCCACCAGAAGGAAACTGGCGTATTCCACCCATGCAACGCTGCCCATCGCCTGGCGCGTCACCCAGCCGAGGCCATAGACCAGGATGGCCACCAACCCGACGGCCGTTAGTCCCTGAAGCAACGCCGCGGCAAACGAAAGCCCCAGGGCACGCCCTACGGCACCGCCGTGAGACATCAAAAATGTTGCCAGCACCGCCTTCCCATGCCCTGGCCCGGCGGCATGAAACACGCCATAGCCGAAGCTTACGCCCATCAGTGCTGCCCAGGTGGCCGCCGCTGACTGCTCTGAAAGCGCCGTCAGCGCAAGGGTAAGCTCCCGGTGAAGGTCACGCTGCCAGCCGAGCAGGGTGTAACTCATTGACGCTAACCCGCCCTGCCACACGACAAGGCCGAAGACGCCAACCCCCAAGGCCAACAGGCATAGCAGCCCCCAGGGGAAACGCCGAGACATCATGGACACACCACCTGGCCCGTTTCGGCGAAATAACGCCCTAACCCGGATTCGCCGCTTTCATCGGCATCCAGAAGCGACGCCGCCATGACCTTCTCGGGATCCGGGTCAGCGGGCATGATGGTGAGCTCGCATTGGGGCATGTCACGCAGCACAAGGGCATTGTCGCTTGGCTGGTCACCTTCTGCTTCATGCACCACCTCAAGGTAATACGTCGGGTCATACACTTGATACGTGAGCGTGCTGCCGCTTAATGCTGGCGTGGATGCGAACGGCAGGATAAAAATAAACGTCAGTCGGTTATCGCGCCGCATGGCGGTGTATTCGCTCACCTCCTTCAGTGGCAGACGCTCACCATCCACCCGCACTTCGGTGAAGTAGCCTTGGCTTGAGAGATTGTTGCGTATTTCGCCGCCCAACTGATCCAGCCCTTCGTCGAGCGTCGCCCCATCAACACGTTGCAGTTCGTCGAACACCACCAGGCTATAGAAAGGATCCATTTGCCAGGTTTGGTGCAGCCCCGTTACCCGCCCCTGGTCATCGGTCAGCACGCGGACGCTGATATCGATCCATCCGTGGGGATGCGCCATGGCGCTCGCACTGACCAGCAGGCTCAACGCCCCCATAAAGCCCATCCATCCAGGCGTCAGCCAACGGGTTACAAACCTCATGGTGCCACCTCCAGGCGGCTCTGGAGCGCCACCAACCATGGATCCAGACGGTTCGGCGGTAACGGCTGCCCGCCACGCCACGCCGAAACGCGCACATGGCTTTCCCTGCCTACCTCATTCACCTCAAGCACTAACCGGTAACCAGGCCAGCGTGCCAACACGCCTTCGGCACGCCCAAGCGATAAATCGGCATGGCGCACGACATAACCTTGCTCGATCATCAGGCTAACTGCCGCACGAAAGGTGTCTTCAGCCGGTACCGGATAGACCAGTTCGCGTGGCTCTGGTGGCGGTGTTGTCGCGCAGCCGCTGAGCATTAGCAGAAGCAAGCCAGCCGCGACCCAGTGAATCACTCTCATGATGGGCTGTCTCCTGTGGCCGTATACGCGTCCAGGGCACGCTGGAATCGCGCGCAAAAATCGTCGGTACTGGCGCTACGCCCCGTGCGCAAACTGCCATACTGGTCAAACCGGCGGATATCGCGTGACACCCGCACGTGATGGTTATCCCACAGCAGCGATACACGCTCCACTTCAGTGGGCAACTGACCAAACCCACCGCCCAAGCCGACTCCCAAGTGCGACCGGCCGCCAATACCCATTCCACCGAACACGCTCAGCGACGTTCGAGAGCTGAAATGCGGCCAGGCGTAAAGGTCCGACGCGCCATGTAGCTCGCGCTCTCGACTGGCGCTTAACAGGCCTAGCCGGGTATCGCTTGCGTCCAGACTGAAACCCCATTCAGTCAGCACATCGACACTGGCAGTCAAGGTTGAAGACGCAGCGCTTGGAAAGTAGCACGCCTGGGAAGGCGGGGGGTCCGCATAGGGCAGTGATGACGGTACCGCCTGGCAGCCCCCAAGGGCGAGCAGGCATATGAAACTGAAAGGCATCCACTTCATAACCACTCCTTGGGTTGACGGGTGGCGCTGGTTTGCACCGACACGGCGCGCTAAGCTCACTCTACTGACCATGATCATTGAAAAGGGTGCCCATGCATATCCTGTTTTGCCCCGATAGTTTTAAAGACGCACTGAGCGCCGAAGAAGCGGCACATGCCATGGCCCGGGGCGCCGCACGGGCAGCCCCTGACCTTCATCCGCTGATCTGCCCATTGGCTGACGGCGGTGAAGGCAGCCTCGACGCCCTGATCGCGGCAACCGGGGCCGAGCGTCGTCAACAAACGGTGTTGGATGCCCTGGGGCGCCCGCGCCAGGCCCATTGGGGCTGGCTTACCGAGCAGCGTACCGCGTTTATTGAACTGGCAGAAGCCAGTGGGCTGCAACCCCTTACCGAGCAGGAGCGCGATGCGCGTTATACGTCTACCTATGGCGTAGGCCAACTGTTTCTCGCAGCACTGGATCACGGCGCAGAGAAAGCGCTGCTTTTATTGGGCGGTAGCGCCACCAACGATGGCGGTGCTGGCATGCTCCAGGCGCTGGGGGCTCGCTTGCTCGATAGCCAGGGGCAGGCGCTGCCTCCGGGCGGGGCAGCGCTTGCCGACCTGGCGACGCTGTCATTAGAGGAGCTGGACCCTCGGCTTGGCAAACTGGACATTGACGCCGCCGTGGATGTCGATAACCCCCTGCTGGGCGAGCACGGCGCCAGCGCCGTTTTCGGACCACAAAAAGGGGCGACCCCCGCTCAGGTTCAGCAACTTGACCAGGCGCTTGGCCACTTTGCCGACATCGCGGCCGATGTTCTGGGCCGGGATGACCGCGACCTGCCCGGCGCGGGGGCAGCGGGCGGCATGGGCTTTGCGGCGCACGCCTTCCTGGGCGCCACGCTGAAACCCGGCATCGACATGCTCATGCAGCAGGCCGGGTTTGACACCCTGCTTGCCCAGGCCGACCTGGTGATTACCGGTGAAGGGCGCCTGGACGGCCAGAGCCTTTCCGGCAAGACACCCATCGGCGTTGCGCGGGCGGCTGCGGGGCAACAGGTACCGGTGGTTGTATTAGCGGGCAGTCTGGGCGATGGCTGGCAGGCTTGTTTCCAGGAGGGCGTGACCGCCGCCTTTGCGCTTGCCGATGGCCCGATGCCGTTAAGCGACGCATTACCGCGCACGGCTGAGCTGCTTGAAGCCCGCTGCGAAAACCTGATTCGGCTCTGGCGGGCGGCCCGCCCTTGAAAAGCGACGACTTCGTCAGCACTTAATAGCTACAGACTTAATGGCTACACATTGATAGGTAATGGGCTAGCGCTATGGCGGCAATGCAAAAAACCTGCTTTGCAACCCACGCTCGCCCACTTAACCTGAACACCAACGTCAGTCGCCGCACAGCGGCGCTCACCAAGGAGCCAAAATATGTCCGATACCAACAGCATCGGTCTTCACGAAGGCAGCGCCACCCAGTTGGCTGAGAAGCTCAATCACCTGCTCGCCAACTACCAGATTTTTTACATGAACGTTCGTGGCTATCACTGGAACGTCAGGGGTAATGATTTTTTTGAGCTGCACGCCAAGTTCGAAGAATTTTACACCGACCTGCTGACGAAAGTGGATGAGGTTGCCGAGCGCATCCTGACATTGGGCCACAAACCGGTCCACGCCTATAGCGACTACATCAAGCTCTCGCGGATCGAGGAAGACAAAGACGTCCATGACGGCACCGCCTGCGTCAATGGCGTATTGCGCGGCTATCAAGCGCTGATCGAACTGCAGCGTGAGCTGCTGTCCATCGCGTCAGACGCCGACGATGAAGGCACCGCCTCGCAGGCAAGCGATTACATCCGCGAGCAGGAAAAAACCGTCTGGATGCTGAACGCCTACCTCAGTAAATAAGCGCTTCAGCCGCCAGTCACCGAATAAAAACGGCACCCATCGGGTGCCGTTTCGGGTTCAGGGGTTATGCGCCAGGTCTTCCACCAACGCTCTCAACAAGCCCCAGAACTCGTCCACCGTTGCCAGTTCAACGCGCTCATCCGGCGAGTGCGCGCCGCGAATTGTCGGGCCGAATGACAGCATATCGAGGTGTGGGTATTTACTGCCCAGAATGCCGCACTCGAGCCCCGCATGAATCACCTTGACCGCTGGCTGTTTGCCTAACAGCGACTGGTGGCAGGCGTTAAAGCGCTTGAGCAGGTCACCGTCGGGATTGGGTACCCAGCCCGGGTAGCCGTGCTCGACATTGACCCTTGCCCCGATCAGTCCAAACAGCGCTTTAAAACGGTCCGCCATGGCCACGACGGCGCTGTCGTGCAGCGAGCGCACCAGTGCACAAAGGTGAAAGCGCCCTTTATCCAGGCTCACCACCCCCAGGTTATTGGACGTTTCAACCACGCCGGGCACATCGGCACTCATCCGTTCGACGCCACAGGGGGCGGCATGCAACGCGGCCACCAGCATGGTGCTGGCATCCAGTGTCAGCGGCTCAACGTCTCCGCTTGGGCTGATGGGCTCGGCAATCAGCCGCATACCCTCATCGCCGCTGCCCAGCTCGCGCTGCAGCGTCTGCGTCAGCTCGTTGACAATAGCCAGCGCCTCTTGCTGCTCGTCAACAGGCAGGGCGATATCGGCGAAGGCTTCGCGAGGGATCGCATTGCGCAATGTGCCACCCTGATAGCTCAGCAATCGGGCATCGACATCCTCGAGTGAGCGCAGTACGCGCACCAACAGGCGGTTGGCGTTACCCAGCGGCTGATGGATATCCAACCCCGAATGACCACCCTTCAATCCCGTCAGCGACAGCCTGAGCAGGCACTCGTCGTCCCTGAGTGCGGCGCTGGGCAGCTGGGCATTCACGACCACATCAGCCCCGCCCGCACAGCCAATAAACACCTCGCCGTGATCCTCGCTGTCGAGGTTCAGCAGGCGCTCTCCTTCCAGCCAGTTTTCGGCCAGATGCAGGGCACCGCCCATTGACGTTTCTTCCTCAAGGGTAAACAAGGCCTCCAGAGGGCCATGGGTTAGCTCTGGGTCCTCAAGCAGCGCCAGAATCGCGGCCACGCCGAGGCCATTATCAGCCCCCAGGGTCGTGCCCTCGGCATGCAGCCAGCCGTCAGCGATATAGGTCGCGATCGGGTCACGCTGGAAGTCATGCGCGTGACCGGCATTGGCTTGAGCCACCATATCCAGATGGCCCTGCAGAATAAGCCCAGGAACGTGTTCATACCCCGGAGTAGCTGACTTGCACAGACGCAAATTGCCAAAGGCATCACGGTCGTGGGTCATGCCTTGTGTCTCTGCCCAGGCTTCCAGCAGCTCAACAAGCTGGGCCTCATGGCCGGATGGGCGAGGCGTATTACACAGCGTACGAAAATGCTGCCACACAAGTGTTGGGGTCAGCGCATCAAGATGTTCGTTCATGGAAACTCTTTATCATGGATAACCGGCTTACTTTAACGGTCCCGGGCAGCGGGGGGAAGCGGTTGCTGAGCCCAAAGGGTTCGCACCGCCTCGCGTAGCGCTCGCACGGACACGCTCGGCGCATCGGCAAGCGGCTGATTCTGGAACGCCCAGGCGGCCAGTTGCTGGTGTGCTGATTGACCCGTGGCCGACAGCGGCCAGCGACTCGCTTCGCGGGCCAGTGCCTGCAAGGACGACCGGGCAAGGGAAGGGGACCGATGCGCTGTCGCCACATCGTCGATGTCCTGCCATTCAACCGCGGTCAACGGCTGCTCGGGCAGTTCGCTGATCACCAGGCTCACCACCTCGGCAGGCAAACGCGCCAGTTCAAATGCCAACAAGTTGGGCAGCAGGGCGACAAACCGTTCGGAAAGGGCATCCAGCACTTTTTCACCTGCCGGGTTCAAGGCGCTTGCCACCATGATGGCGAACTCGCCGCTGGAAGGTTCACGGGTAACGCCCAGGCGCACCGTTCTAAACCCTTCGGCACGCCAGAAACGCAGCAGCCCCGCATCCGCGCCAAAGGTCGCGCCATACAGCATGACGCCCTGATCGGCGGCTTGTTGCCGATCGTCACTCAACAGCCTGCCCCCCAACCCCTGACGACGCCAGCCAGGGTGGCAGGCAATACGAACCACCCGCCGCCAACGCGCTGTCAGCGCACCCCGGCAGCCCGCATGCGCCGCCAGTGACTGAGCCATTAAATGCCCCTGGGGGCGGCGCTCTCCGCGCGCCACCTGATCAGCAAGGTCCGTTGCAAAGCCTCCTTCTTCACGGGTGACCAGCACTGCCTGTGGCCGTTGCTGCTGGCCGATAACGCGCAGGCGCATACCGGGGCCATCCAGCAACTGGCGCAAGTCGCTGGGGGTCGTGCGATAGTGAGACTGCACCAGCAGACCAAATAGCGGGGCCAGCGCCGCCTCGTTCTGGGCCAATTCATCGCGGGGGACTGCGTACGAAGCCGATGGTCGCGATAATGCTTCCTTAGTGGTAGGTAACGGCGCGTTCAATAGCAGTAGCTGATTGAGCGTTGTCTCAAGCGGATCCGCCGCCTGCCAGCGAACCGGTGTATTAAGCGTAAGGGCCTTCCAGTCCGGTGTCTGCACATCAAGTACGTGACGAAAACGCAGCGCAAACCCGCGCCCGGACCCCTCGTAACCATGGACGGTGGTGGCAAACGCAAGTCTCGGAAAGGCGGCCAGCCATTGTGCTAACAGCGCTGGCGGTAGCGCTGCGGCTTCATCGACCATCAGGTAGCTGCCGTCGCCACCCAGCGTTCCTGATGCCAGGTGTTCGCCAAGCGCATCGGGCGCAACGAACAAAAGTTCAGCGCCGTTGGTGAAGGTAAATCGCTCTGGGGTGGCTCGATTGCCATCGGGACATAGCGCCACGACACGCTCAAACACAGCTTCCACGGCGGCCAGGCGTGGCGCGGTGACAATCACCCGCGAGGTTCTCTGCTGCTGTAGCAATCGAACACAGGCAATGCCCAGCGCGGCGCTTTTACCCCGGCCTCGGTCGGCGGTGATGACCAGCGGTCGCCGTCGTTTGAGACCGACCAGTGCCCTGACGGCAGCCGCCTGATCCAGGGTGATGCAATCGGCATCTTCGGGCTTTTGCATTATCGGCGGCGTTGCCACGAGGCGCCCCAGTCGAGGCAGCGCTCCGGGTACCCAGCGGATGATCCGTTCTGACGCTTTCAACTGAGCGGCCAGACGTGCCAGGTAGCGCGCTGTCAGGTCGCTCCACTGCCAGGGGGCGTCGGCAATGCGCACGTAGTCCGGGTCGGGCTCCCGCCCCCAGTCATCAGGCGTTATCAACAAAAGCAGCCCCCCCGCTGTCAGGGTCCCGCCAATGGCACCTAACGCATCAGGATTGAAGCCACCGGCGTGGTCATGGGCATTGACCACCACCAGTTGATGCTCGGAACCGAGCCAGTGAATGGCCTGATTGGCTTTCATTGCAGGCTGAACGGGAGCACCCTTGCCTATCCATAGTGGGGAATGCCAAGCCTGGGCTTGCCATAGCGCAACCGCCAGCGCTTCACATTGCCTGGCACCGCCTTGCAGCCAGACGAGCTGACGCCAACGCCGCCTCTCCAGCTGTCTTGCCCGTTGAACCAGTAGCGTGATCGACCGTGACACTACCGCTTCGCCGGTTGATAACGACGACATAAGATCTCCTCGACGGGATAGACAGCTTACAACTTTGGTTGCATCACCGAGACCCTTTCAACGTTTTTCACACTTAGGTGTTGTCGCCCGAACGCCCCAGTAACCAACTAACCACATGATTTTTATATAAATAAGAAACATCTTCACTCTGCTTGTCAGCCCTCGACCTGGCACAGCACGGATGTTGCATTGCAACGGCCTGAATGTGCTAATTTAAGCATGCAGGGTAATTCATTCCTTTACGTAAACGTAATGCATGCCAACTGCACGAACTGCATCCACATCTCCTAATAAATCTAACGGCGACCAACAGGATCCAACATGAAAAAAACTGCCAAGTTTGCCATTACAAGTCTCGCTGCCGGTGTTGCATTGGCAGCCATCTCCTCGACCGCTCATGCCCAGCAAGAGTGGACCATGACCACGACATGGCCAGACAACCTGGACCTCATTAAAATTGACCAGCATTGGGTCGAGTTGGTCAACCAGTTGGCAGGCGACGAGCTGCAGATCAACTTCCGCGCTGGCGGCACGCTGATGCCCGGCACCGAGGTATTTGACGCCACCGAAACCGGTGCTATCCAGGCATCGGGCGACTGGCCCGGCTACTGGGCAGGCCGTAGCCCGGCGTTTTCGCCCCTCGCCACGACCACCAGCCTGTTCAACGGCGTTGATTACCTCAACTGGATTCAGCAGTGGGGTGGCTGGGACCTCTATCAAGAAGTATATGGCAACTACAACATGGTGTATCTGCCCTACGGGATCACCAATAACGAATCCGGTTTCATGGGCAACACGCCCATCGAAAGCATTGCCGACCTTGAAGGCAAGCGCCTGCGCCTGTCAGGCCGTGACCAGGGCCGCGTCCTTGAAGAGCTGGGTGGCTCACAGGTCACGCTGGCCGGTGGTGAAGTTTACCAGGCGATCGAGCGCGGCGTGATCGATGCGGGTGAGTTCTCTACACCGGGCGTCGACTATAACGCCGGCTTCTCCGAAGTGGCCGATTACTGGTCAACCCCAGGCTGGCACCAATCGGCGAGTGTCTTCGGTGTAATGATCAACAAGGATGCCTGGGATGAGCTTTCCGAGGAAACCCAGGAAACCCTGAAAATCGCTGCCGACGCGACGATGGCGTGGTCGCTGGCATGGTCAGAGCGTCAGTCCACCGAGGCCACCGTGAAATTCCAGGAAGATGGCGTCGAAATCAGCACGCTCTCGGCTGAAGACCTTGCCACCATCCAGGACGCGACCAACGAAGTGATTCTGCGCGGCGCATGTGAAGACCCGATGCACGCAAAAGTTTACCACTCCATGATCAGCTATATGGAGCACTACGCGAACTGGCGTGACATCACCGTGCCATTCAACATGAGCCGTTCCATCGACAACCTGCCATCGCTCGAAGAAATCGAAGCCTGCATGTAATTAATCGTCGATAACCGCCCCGATGTCAGCGTCGGGGCGGTTTTTACGTCTAGTGCCATTATCCGGAATCGGGAGATAACTCATGCATGCGATCGCAGCAGCCATTGACAGGTTCAATGAGCTATTTGGGCGAATTGTTGCACCCCTTATCGCGGTTATCACACTGATTGTGTTGTATGACATCGCGATGCGTTTTTTCCTTGGGCGCCCAAGCGACTGGGCCTTTGACGTGACCAAAATGCTCTTCGGCGCTCACTTTATGCTGATGGCCGCCTATGGACTTCGTCATCACGCGCATGTGGAAGTCGACGTGCTAAAGCGTCTGTTAGCCCGCAAGAAACAGGCGGTCCTGGAAATCATCGGCTATGCGGTATTTTTCATCCCGTTTATCTGGCTGATGCTGACCTACGGCTGGCTTTTTTTCGAACGCTCCATCAGCCGTGGCGAGACCACTTACGGTATGGTTTCCATTCCGGTGTATCCCGTGAAAGGGGTGATTGTCCTGGCAGCCGTTTTGATTTTGCTGCAGGCCATTGCCATCGTGCTGCGCGCTATTATTCAACTGCGTGAGGAGAACCACGCATGAGTGCAGAATTATTGACTCTGGTGATGTTTGGCGGCCTGCTAGTCGGCCTGTTCATGGGTCATCCACTAGCGTTTGTGCTGGGGGGCGTGGCCGTTATTGGCGCTTTTCTGGGTCCTGGCGCCAACACCCTTGGCATTATTATCAACAACGTCTATGGCAACGCCATGGATAACTACGTGCTCGTGGCCATCCCCCTGTTTATCCTGATGGCGCGGTTTTTGAACGACTCAGGCGTGACCGAGAAAATGTTCGATGTCATGCGATTGTTGCTCGCCAACCTGCGCGGCGGGCTAGCGCTGACGGTGGTCGTAGTCTCGGTGTTGCTCGCTGCCACAACAGGGATTGTCGGTGCGTCCATTGCGGTGATGGGCATGATTGCCCTGGTACCGATGCTCAAGTACGGCTATAACAAAGAGCTGAGTGCCGGTGTCATCATGGCCAGCGGCTGCCTTGGGATCTTGATTCCGCCCAGCATCATGTTAATCCTGATGGCGAGCTACTCCCCCGTCTCGGTGGGTGCGCTATTTGCCGGGGCGCTGGTGCCCGGCTTGATACTCGGCGTCATGTATGCGCTTTATGTGCTGATCATTTGCTATGTAAAACCCTCCTACGGCCCGAAGGTGCCAGCAGCGGAACGCGCCGAAGTCAGCACTCGGCAGCTTATGGTCATGCTTGCAAAGTACGTGGTTCCGCCGATGTCATTGATTCTGGGCGTATTGGGGGCATTGTTTACCGGTATTGCAACGGCGACCGAAGCGTCCGCTATCGGGGTTTTCATCGCCTTTATCCTGTTCATGATTTTCGGCGACCGCAAGCTCTCCACCTGCTACAGCACCATGATCGAAGCGGGCAAAACCACCACGATGGTAATGCTGGTACTGGTCGGCGCCACGGCGTTTACCGGGGTATTTTCGATTGGTGGCGGTATGGAGGTCATCAGCGAGGTCGTCCTTTCCATGCCAGGTGGTACGTTCGGCGCTCTGCTGCTGATGCTCTTTCTGGTATTCATTCTGGGAATGTTCCTGGACTGGACGGGAATCGTGCTGCTCAGCTTCCCCATCATGCTGCCGATTGTCGAGACGATGGGCATCGATGTGCTGTGGTTCGTGGTGATGGTCGCCGTTGTGCTCCAGACCTCCTTCCTTACCCCCCCATTCGGCTATGCCTTGTTTTACCTGAAGGGGGTGGCACCGCCTGGCGTTGAGATCGTTGACCTCTACAAAGCGGTTATTCCGTTTGTGGCGCTCATTCTATTCGCGTGCGCACTGATGGCTTTCTTCCCCGTCCTGATTACCGGCTTACCCAGCTTATTGGTCGGTTGATCTTCATCATCCTTCAAGTCGTTCAGCCCGGCATAAAGCCGGGCTTTTTTTGGGTAACACTTGACCCGATGCCAAGTGGCTGCAGCCATCGGCGGCCGATGGTACTATTCCTCGCCGCACGCGCCTTATGTCGTCGCTGCGATACCCGTTTGCTTTTGCTAGGAGTCTTCACGTGTCCCGCTCCACTTCTGGTGAGTTAGCCGCACAGCAGCCCAGTCCTCAGCGAAAACTGACTCCCTGGTCGGCAGTACTCATCGGCGTCGCATTGATAGTGGCACTGCCTGTCATCGTGGTATTTGCGCATATTGCGCTGCCGACCGATGGCGTATGGCAACACCTTGCCAGCACGGTGCTGCCGCGCTACCTGAACAATACCTTTTGGCTTGTCGTCTGGGTGGGGCTTGGTGCCCTGATCATCGGCACAGGCAGCGCCTGGCTGGTCGTCATGTGCCGCTTTCCGGGCAAGCGATTATTCGAGTGGGCATTACTTCTACCACTGGCGGTACCCACCTATGTGATCGCCTACGCCTATACCGACTTCTTACAATTTGCTGGCCCCTTGCAAAGTACCCTGCGTGACATGTTCGGCTGGGAACATGGCGATTATTTTTTTCCTAACGTCCGCTCGTTAGGCGGTGCCGCCACCCTTATCACCATGGTGCTTTACCCCTATGTTTACCTGCTAGCCCGTGCCTCCTTTCTAGAACAGTCGGTATGCGTTCTCGACGTAGGCCGTACGCTGGGTCGCGGCCCCTGGCGTCTTTTTTTCAGCATCGCGGTTCCGTTGGCACGTCCGGCGCTGGTGGGCGGCGTATCGTTGGTGCTGATGGAAACCCTCAATGAGTTTGGGGCAGTGCAGTTCTTTGGTGTCGACACTTTCACCACCGGTATCTATCGCACCTGGTTCGGCATGGGTGAGCCCGTGGCGGCGGCTCAGCTAGCTGCCTGCCTGCTCAGCTTCGTCATTGTTCTGGTATTACTGGAGCGCTGGTCTCGCGGCAAGCGGCGCTACTTCCATACCACCAACCGTTATCAGCAATTGCCCGAATATGCGCTTCACGGATGGCGGGCAGCGGCCGCCACAGCGGCATGCGCCATTCCGATCATCGTCGGTTTTCTGCTGCCCAGCGGTATTCTTCTCGATTTGGCGTTGACGGAAGGAGATTCACTGTGGGGGGAACGCTTTATCGGCTTTGCCTGGAACAGTCTAAGTCTGGCGGCGCTTGCAGCGATCATCGCTGTCGGCACGGCGGTACTGCTCAGCTATGGCGTTCGGGTGCATGACACCGCGCTTGCGCGCTTTACGACACGTATTTCGGCGATGGGCTATGCCATTCCCGGTTCGGTGGTGGCCGTGGGCATTCTGATTCCCTTCGCCTGGCTGGATAACATGATCAATACGGGCTTGCAGGCGTACAACGGTCAGATCATTGGCCTGGTCTTCAGCGGCTCGGCCTTCATCCTGCTCTACGCCTACGTCGTGCGCTTTTTAGCCGTTTCCTTCAATGCCGTAGAAGCCAGTCTCGGCAAGGTCACCCCCAGCATGGACGCTGCCTCTCGCACCCTTGGTCAAACGGCGGGTGGTACATTGCGCTACGTGCACACGCCCTTGATGCGCAGCAGCTTGCTTGCGGCGGGCATTCTGGTATTTGTCGATGTCATGAAAGAACTTCCCGCAACCGTCATACTGCGGCCGTTCAACTTCGATACGCTTGCCGTCAGAGCGCACAACCTGGCGTCTGATGAACGCCTGGCTGAAGCCTCTACTTCATCACTGGCGATCGTTGTGGTCGGCATTCTGCCAGTGATACTGCTGAGTATGGCCATGCGTCGCTCACGCCCTGGAACATAGCCGTAACTGTCCAGAAGTCGTTAACGGTCCTCAGCGGCGCGGGGAAACACGAACACCTGCGACAAATCCAGGTGAATATCGATCGGTTGCCCTTCAGCGGGCAGAAAAACCCCAGGGACCCTGGCATGCAAGTGGGCTTCCTGGCCGTCGTCTGCATGGGCACAAAGATGCAGCAGGCTACTACGACCGAGTAACTTGGCCATCACGATATGGCTATGTGCATGGGAGTTGACAGGCAGGTCCCGCTCGATGATACGCAAGGCTTCCGGGCGAATCATCACTTGCACGGCCGTCCCATCAGCGATGCCCTCAGCAGGCACCCACCCCACAGGCGTTGTAACATGCCCCTCTTCAACCACGCCTTCGATCTCATTGACCTCACCAAAAAACGTCACCACGAACGGGTCTTTGGGTGAACAGTAGAGTTCTCTTGGCGTGCCTGTTTGCACAATGCGCCCCTCGCGCATCAGCGCAATACGATCCGCCATGAACATGGCTTCTTCCGGATCATGGGTCACCAGCAAGGTCGCAGCCCCGACCTTTTTTAAAACGTGCAGTGTATCGTCGCGTATCCTATCCCTAAGCCGCGCGTCCAGGCTTGAAAAGGGTTCATCCAATAGCATCAGCCTCGGCTCGGGCGCCAACGCCCGGGCAAGGGCCACACGCTGCTGCTGCCCGCCTGACAGCATATGGGGATAGGTCGACGCATAGTTGGCCATCCCCAACTGAGATAACAACTCCTCGGCACGCTCACGCCTGGCACTGGCCGACAAGTGCTTCAGGCCAAAGGTGACGTTTTCCAGCACGGACAGATGAGGGAATAGCGCCGAGTCTTGAAACGCCAGCCCCACGTTACGCTTTTCTGGCGGCACGTGACGTAGTCCTGGCGCGGCAATGTGTTCATCTTGCAAGCTGACGCTGCCTTCTTGCAGCGTTTCCAAACCCGCTGCAATACGCAGCAAGGTGGTCTTGCCGCAGCCGGAAGGACCAAGCAGACACACCACCTCTCCCGGTGCCACGGTTAGGTCCACACCCTTCACAACGGTATGCTGACCAAAGGCGTGCTGCACCTGATGCATCGTTAGCGCCGTCTCATTAAGCGCTTTTTGCGCCGCCTTTATGGTTGCTGTCATTGACCCACCGCTCTATTCACGATTGCCTGCAACAGACAACCCTACAATACGTTTGAAAGTAATTAACATTCTATTTTCTATTTACTCTATATGCACGCTTCAACGGTAAGTCGCCTTGACGTTAACGGTGCAAAAAGCTCTAATAATCTAGTTAATAATACAACTTATTATCATTAGCAACGTAAGGATTATCGCCAATGAAAACTGCACGTTTCGCCGCCCCTATCGCGGTTGCTCTTGCCAGCTCCGCCTTCGCAAGCCACGCCCTAGCGGATGAGCTTAATGTCTACTCTGCTCGTCATTACGATTCTGACGAGCGGCTTTACGATGCATTTACCGAAGAGACAGGTATTGAAGTCAATATTCTGGAAGGTGATTCCGATCAACTGATCGAACGCATCCAGCGCGAGGGCGTCGCCAGCCCTGCCGATATCATGATGACGGTTGATGCTGGCAGGCTATGGCGCGCTGAACAGGAGGGCATTTTCCAGGGCATCGAGTCCGACGTGCTCGCTGAACGTCTCCCCGAATCCATGCGCCACCCTGAAGGCATGTGGTTCGGGTTTAGCCAGCGCGCACGGGCGATCTACTACAACCGTGAGAACGTGGATCCCAGCGACATCACGCGTTATGAAGACCTTGCCAGCGACGACCTTGGGTATAGCGTCTGCATTCGTTCGTCCAATAACATCTACAACCAGTCCCTGCTCGCTTCAATGATCGAACATCACGGAGAGGAAGGCGCTGAAGAATGGGCTCAGGGCGTTGTCGATAACATGGCACGTGACCCAGAAGGCGGTGATACCGACCAGATCCTTGGTGTCGCCAGCGGCGCATGCGACCTCGCCGTCGCCAACCACTATTACTACGTGCGCCTGCTGAAGTCGGACGATGAAGCAGATCGCGAGGCTGCACGCAAAGTAGGCATCATTTTCCCCAATCAGGATGACCGAGGCGCTCACGTCAATGTTGGCGGAGCCGGTGTCGTCGAAGGTGCGCCCAACCGCGAAAACGCCGTGGAATTCCTTGAGTTCCTGGCATCCGATACGGCTCAGGAAATCTTCGCTTCGGGTAACAATGAATTCCCCGTCGTGAATAACGTCAAGCGTGACCCTGTCCTCGAATCATGGGGCAACTTCAAAAAGGATGACGTCAATATCAACATTCTGGGAGAAAACAATCCCGAAGCGATTCGTATCTTTGATCGGGTTGAATGGCGTTAATACCCAGCGTTAACCATGCAAAAAGCCCCACGATCGAACGTGGGGCTTTTTTGTCACTGCATTACAGCCGCTTACTCTTCAGCAGCTTCTTCCATTTCGTCACCGGCCTCTTCCATTTCATCGCCAGCTTCTTCCATGGTTTCATCAATATTTTCACCCGCTTCTTCTGCCGGGCCCTGATCATCGCCACAGGCGGTCAAACCAACGGCGAGGAATGCGAGTAAAAGTGCCACACCAATCGTTTTGAATCCTTTATACATCACCATGCTCCTTCTATCACGGTAGTAAACAGTCAAGTGCCGCTACATATTAGATGCCACACATGAATCACGCCAATAAATGGCATTTAAAAACAAAAAACCCAGCCGGTTGGCTGGGTTTTCTGCGGTATAGGTGCCTGACGATGACCTACTCTCGCATGGGGAGACCCCACACTACCATCGGCGCGAAGCGGTTTCACTGCTGAGTTCGGCAAGGGATCAGGTGGTTCACGCTTGCTATGGTCGTCAGGCGTAACTGTTAATGCATATCATGCTGGCTGTGTTTTGTGTGCGTCTCTTACCAAGCCCTGTGTCATCAACACTTGGCTCAGTACGCGTATCCGGTTCTTCCATCGTTATCATCACGACCAGACCCCTTGGGTGTTATAGGGTCAAGCCTCACGGGCCATTAGTACACGTTAGC